>CAIOAQ010000571.1 GCA_903856025.1 uncultured beta proteobacterium | reverse complement strand
GATCTATGGCAGGCGAAGACGAGCGCATCTCGATTGCCATCAACGCCGACAGCATTGCCACCTGGGCTTTACCAGCGTTCAATCCCATGGCGCACCAGGGCTTGGGGTTGGAGATCATCACCGACGACCAGGATTTCACCTTTGAATGGCTGCGCGAAGGCCGTGTGCTGGGTTGTGTGACGACCTTGCCCGCGGCGTTGCGCAGTTGCAAGGTGGAACCGTTGGGATCGATGCGCTATGTGGCGGTGGCGGACCCGGCATTTGCGGCCAAGCACTGTCCTCAGGGCCTCACGCCGCACAACTTCAACAATTTCCCTTTCATCGCGTTCAACCGCAAAGACGATTTACAGAGTGAATTTGTCGCCAGCGTTTGTGGTCTCAAGCATGTGTCGCTGAGTCAGATGTATGTGCCCAGCTCCGAAGGCCAGGTGCACGCCGTGCTGGCTGGCTGGGGCATCAGCGTGTTGCCCGAACTCAAGGTGCGCGACTATTTAAAAACTGGCCGGTTGATTGAACTGATGCCGGGGCGCAGTTTGTCGGTGGCCCTGTATTGGCACTGCTGGAACCTGGACTCGGCACTGCTGGATGCCTTGACCAAGGCGCTGAAGGCTGCCGCGGCGACCGCTTTGGTGGATGTTCCTGGCGTCTGAAGAATCGGATCAGTCAACGCACGATCAGCACTGGCACCTTGCAGTTGGCCAGCACCTGGGTGGCGACCGAGCCCATCACCAGGTTGACCAGCGCACCGTGGCCGTGGGAGCCCATCACCACCAGGTCAAATTTGCCGTCTTCGGCCAGTTTGGCAATCAGACCACCGGGACGGCCGGTTTTGCAGAGAGATTTGACCGTCATGCCGTGCCGTTTCAAAAACTTGGTCACAGGATCCATCACCCCTTTGCCCTCGTCTTCGTAATATTTGGCTACCACTTCCTTGCCCAGTGCCGCGCGCGCCTGGGGGGGTAAGGCCAGTTGCGCCGTGAACGCGGTGTAGTCGTTTTTTGGTGAGAACAACTCGTGTGCGGCCAGGTAGGCCAGCATCTTTTTGGTGTAAGCACTGCCGTCAACGGCCAGAAGAACTTTCATGGTGAACTCCGATAGAAGTGATGGCAATTCATTCAAGAGGGCACGTCAACCCTGCCTCAATTTTCAAAAACTCAATTGGACTGTACCAATTGCGCGGTTAAACCCGCTTGCGCCAGTGCAGCCAGCACTTCGGTGATGTGTTGTGGCCCGCGGGTTTGAATGACCAGCTCGACCTCGACATTTTGAGCCGCCAATGTGGTGAAGGCGCGCTGATGGTGCACCTCGTTGATGTTCGCTCCCGCAGTGGCCACGGTGGCGGTGATCAGCGCCAAGGTGCCCGGTACGTCGCGGGCGCTGACTCGCAAACGTGCCAGACGACCAGCACGCACCATGCCACGCTCAATGATGGCGGCCAGCAGCAGGGGATCAATGTTGCCCCCGCACAGCACCAGACCCACTTTTTTGCCCTGAAAGTGCTGTGGGTGTTTGAGCAAGGCCGCCAGGGAAGCCGCTCCAGCGCCTTCAACCAGGGTTTTTTCCACTTCAAGCAGCATCACGATGGCTTGCTCAATGTCGCCTTCATCTACCAGCAGCAGGTCGTTGACCAGCGCCTTGATGATGGCTTGGGGCAATTTGCCCGGTGAGGCCACCGCAATGCCTTCGGCAATGCTGCTGGTGCCTTGAGGGTGTTGTGTACCTTTGATGGCGTTGACCATGGCTGGAAAGCGGGTGGTTTGCACGCCGATGACCTCGATGCCCGGTTTGATCGCCTTGGCGGCCGTCGCCATCCCGGCAATCAGGCCACCGCCACCGATGGCCACAATCAGGACGTCCAGATCAGGTACTTCGGCCAACATTTCCAGAGCCACCGTCCCTTGGCCGGCCACGATGTCCGGGTCGTCGTAGGGGTGTACAAAAATCAGATGCTGCTGCTCGGCAAGCAGTAACGCGTGCGCCCGTGCCTCGTCCAGCGTGTCGCCATGCAGGACCACTTCTGCGCCAAAACCGCGGGTGCGCTCGACCTTCACGCCGGGTGTGAAACGGGGCATGACGATGACCGCACGAATGCCCAAACGCTGCGCGTGGTAAGCCACGCCTTGCGCATGGTTGCCTGCACTCATGGCAATCACGCCGCGCGCGCGCTCGGCGGCGTTGAGTTGTGCCAACTTGTTGCAGGCCCCGCGCTCCTTGAACGAGGCGGTGAACTGCAGGTTTTCAAATTTCAGAAAAACTTGGGCTCCGGTGATGTCCGAGAGCGTGTGCGAGGCCACGCAAGGTGTTCGCAACAGGTGCTCGCGAATCCGGTCAGCGGCTTGTTGGATATGTGTGATGTCGAGCATGGAGGTCAATGAATGGAGTTGTTTTTAGCCAGTTTAGTCAGATTTTGCGTCCGGCGACATCCGCCCGTGTCGGATTCACACCTGTTGTGCACGTGTACCCAGCCAGGCGGCCGCCACAATCATCAGCGCGGCCAGCACCACCGGCCAGCTTAAAGTCTTCCCGGTGACGGTCATCAGCAAGGTGGTTGACAGCAGCGGGGTGAGGTAGCTCAGAATGCCGATATGCCGGGCATCACCGAGTTTGAGTGCCTTGTCCCACAGAAAAAAAGCACCGCCCAAAGGCCCCAGACCAATCAGAAAAATGAGCAGCCAGTCGTGTTGGCTTAAGGTCACGGCGGGTTCCATCAAGGTGTGGCACAGCAGCGCCAGCAAGCCAGATACCAGCGCGAAGCCACCAATCGCCGCAGTGGGAAAAGGGGCGACCCGCTTGCTCATCAATGAATAAGTGGCCCAGACAAAGGCTGCACCCAGGGCAGGCACATAACCCCAGGCCCAGATGGTGTCAGTGCCTGAACTGGAAGACCCGGCTGCGCCGCCCAGAATCACCACCGCAGCACCGGCAAAGCCCAGCGCTGCGGCAAGAATGTGCAGTGGACGCAAGCGCAGCCCTGGCAATATCACCGGTGCCAGTACCACCATCATCAGCGGCCACAGGTAGTTGACCAGATTGGCCTGTACTGCTGGTGCGTGTTGCAGTGCCATGAACAGGAAAAAATGGTAGCTGAACAGGCCGTAAACCCCCAGCGCCAGCGTTGACAACGGCACTTTCCAGCGTGCCAAGCGAAAGCCCGACAGCGGCAGGGCAATCAGACTGCCAATCAGGAGAGACAGGCCAGTGAGCAACAGTGGCGGCACATGGCCGAGTGCCACACCCAAGCTGGCCAGCGTGCTCCACAGTGCAATGGTGGCCAGCGCCAACAGCGTCGGTGCCAGGGTTGAATGGGTCGCGTCCGCCGGGGTCATGTCTTGGTCTTCGCGCGAGGTGTGTCCGACGAGCGTTGCCACAGGTTGATTCCACCGTCAACCGCGTGCTGGTCAATGTTCGCCAGCTCAGCCGCAGAAAAGTCGAGGTTTTGCAGCGCTCCCACCAACTCGGTGATTTGTGCCGGTTGGCTGGCACCGATCAATGCCGAGGTCACACGTGCGTCGCGCAGCACCCAGGCGGTCGCCATCTGCGCCAGGCTTTGGCCGCGTGCTTGGGCCATGTCGTTCAAGGCACGCACATGTTTGAGGTTTGCCTCGGTCAAAAATTCGGCTTTGAACGAGCCACCACCGGGGCGGTTGATGCGTGCATCCTGAGGCACGCCATTGAGGTATTTGTCGGTCAACAGCCCTTGTGCCAGCGCGCTGAAAGCGATGCAGCCCATACCGTTGTCGTCGAGCACAGCGAGCAAGTCTTCCTCAATCCAGCGGTTCATCAGGCTGTAGGACGGTTGGTGAATCAGCGCCTGGATACCCATGCCCTTGAGGATGGTGGCTGCCGCACGGGTGTCTGCGGCCGAATAACTGCTTACGCCCACATACAGTGCCTTGCCCTGCTGCACCGCACTGGCCAGCGCACCGCAGGTTTCTTCCAATGGTGTGTCAGGATCAAAACGGTGGCTGTAGAAAATGTCGACATAGTCCAGTCCCATGCGCGCCAAGCTCTGGTCCAGACTGGCGAGCACGTATTTGCGCGAGCCGCCACCTTGGCCGTAAGGGCCGGGCCACATGTCGTAGCCCGCTTTGCTGGAAATGATCAGCTCGTCGCGGTAGGGCTTGAAGTCGCGTTTAAGGTGTGCGCCAAAGTTGGTTTCGGCGCTGCCGTAGGGCGGGCCGTAGTTGTTGGCCAGGTCGAAGTGGGTGATGCCGGCATCGAATGCGGTGTGCAACATCTGGCGTTGGGTGGCCAGGGGGGTGGCATCGCCAAAGTTATGCCACAGGCCCAGCGTGATGGCGGGCAGCTTCAGGCCACTTTGCCCGCATCGGCGGTAGGCCATGGTGTCATAGCGGGTTGGATTGGCTTGGTAGGACATGGTATTAACCTAACCTAATTGAATTGGTACAAAGTAGCCTTGATAGTCTGCGCGACAAGCACCCGTGGCTACCTAAATGAGGGGCTGCTGAAATAGCTGAACCTGATTGCGCCCACCTTCTTTGGACTGGTACATGGCGGCATCGGCATTGTCCAGCAAGGTCTTTTCGTCGCTGCCATGCTCCGGGAAAATGGCCACACCGATGCTGGCTGAAATCGAGGCGCAGTGGGCATCCAATTGAAACGGCTGCTCGATGGCTTCCCTGATTTTTACCGCCACCACCATGGCATCCTCTGGGCTGTCAATTTCCAGCAGCACCACGAATTCGTCGCCGCCGATGCGTGCGACGGTGTCGGAGTCGCGTCGCACACACTGTAGCAAGCGCTTGGCAGCGGCCTTGAGCAGCACATCGCCCATCGCGTGGCCAAGTTTGTCGTTGACCGGTTTGAATTTGTCCAAGTCGATAAACATCAGCGCCAGACAGCCTTTGTCGCGTTGAGAACGGGCGACACCTTGACGCAAACGGTCGTTAAACAACGCACGGTTGGGCAACCCAGTCAGGATATCAAAATGCGCCAGCTGCTGTATGTGCGCCTCGCTCGTTTTTCGCTCGGTGATGTCGGAGAACACCGCGACAAAGTTGGAGATATCACCCCGCTGATTGCATACGGTGTTGATGGACAGCCACTCTATGAAGATGTAGCCATTTTTGTGACGGTTGCAAATTTCGCCCTTCCAGTTGCCCGCATCCGCAATTTGCTGCCAGATGGTTTGGTAGAACGCAGGTGGATGTATCCCGGAGGCCAGCATGCTTGGTTTTTTACCGATGGCTTCGGCGGGTGCATAACCAGAAATCCTGGTAAATGCTGGATTGACCGAAATGATGGTGTTGTCGGCATCGGTCACCATCACCGCTTCGTCCATGGTCTGCATCACGGTGGCCGCCAAGTGCAAGGCCTGCTCATGTTCATGCTGCTCGGTAACGTCGTTGTGCGTGCCAATCATGCGCAGGGGGTTGCCTTGGGCATCGCGTGCCACCACCATGCCGCGAGAGAGAATCCACTTCCACGAGCCATTCTTGCACTGCATGCGGCGCACGTTGACATAGCTGGATTTGTCGCCCCTCAAATAGGCATCACGATCAGCGATGACACTGGGCAGGTCGTCGGGATGTACGCGTTCTTCCCAGGCTTCAGAGTGATCTTCCAGTTCGCCATCTGAAAATCCGTAAATTTCCTTGTAGCGGCGGGAAAACACCACTTCACCGGTTTGCAAATTGCGGTCCCACACACCGTCGCCCGATCCCTCCAGCGCGAACTTCCAGCGCTCTTCACTGAGTGCCAGGGCTTGAAGGGCTTTCTGGCGTTCGTGGCTTTGCGTGATCAGACGTTTTTGTGCCTGTCGCACAACGACAACTACAAACAAATAAAGCACAACCAACAATGCGATGACCGCGCCAACCAGTAACGTTTGACGTTGCCGGACTTCGACCAACACCGAAGTGGCATCCCTGTAAATCTCAAATACTCCGCTGACCTGACCCGTCTTGGGATCAAAGCGCGGGATATAACTTTCAACCAGATCACGGTCTGGCAGTTTGCTATCAAACGTTCGGAGTTGACTGTAGTGAAACAGTTCGGATCTGTTTTGTCCGCGCAGGCCGACTATGAACCCTGCATCGTTGATATTGTTCTCGCCAATTTCGTTCAGCTCGGTGGAATACACCGTGCGCCCCTTCAAGTCATAGACCTTGATTTTCAGGATTTGTGTACCTTCCAGCATCTTTGAAACGTGTCGATGCAGTGATGGAATTTCCGCTGCGTTGGCGAGTTGTTCTGCAGGCAAGTCACGCGCAGATTGAATCAATAAATCAAAATAGTCGTCCCACAGTTCATTGGAAATGAGACGCGCGTGGTTGATGTGTTCGCTCTGGTAGCCGTTGACAAGGTTGTCAACCGAGAGCACCCGAAACACGTACCCCAGCGACAGGGCAACTACCACAAACGCCAGCAAGCTGGCGCTGCTGAAATAACGCAACAGTTTAAAGTTGGCATCATCCTTGTCAGTACGCTGATCACCGGTTGGTTTAGCGGGTTCCCTCATGATCGAAGATTATCGTCCAGGACAGTATTTTCGAGGGGGGATCCAGGACGAAAAGTTGATAGCTGTCAACTTTTCATGGTGCATTTGTTGGCGTTATGTTACCTATAAATTTCTAATGCTTGACCTGTAGACCATGTCGACATGCGTGGGTGCGAAGCCGGTCGAAGCGGCTGCCTATCTTGGTGTCTTACCGCAGCAGGGCGGCCACGAAAGCCACATTTTCAGTGCTATTGAAGTGCTCAATTTGGGTTGATCAAACCCGTAACGCCTCATTTTTACTATTTTTTTACGGCGTTTCAGCCACTTTCTTCCCCATCTTTACGGCCAAAAAAATATGATTTCTTCATCTTTTTTATTTGGGGAAAGCGCATGGATTTCGCATTTTTGCTTGGTGCAGCACTGCTGTGGGGCGTCACCGCATTGTTGGTTAAGGCGTTTGGGCGGCTGGATCAACCTGTCAAGGTGCAATCATGATCAGTCTGTCCGTCATTTACGGCGCGGCTGGGTTCTGCGCTGCGTTGTTGCTGGTTTATCTGGTTTACGCGCTTATTCGCGCTGAGGAGTTTTGATGAGTACATCCGCCTGGGGCCTGCTGGCCCTTTTTCTCGTTGTGTTGCTCGCGGCTGCGTGGCCGTTGGGTAGCTGGCTGGTGCGTCTCAGTACCGGCAATTTTCCAAGCTGGATGCACAAGATCGAAGCGCCGTTGTACCGGTTGGCAGGCACTGCTGCTGACCGTTCCATGAATTGGTCGCAGTACGCGCTGGCTGTACTGGCATTCAATGCACTGGGTGTGTTCGCGGTCTATGCGCTGCAGCGCTTGCAGATCTGGCTGCCGCTCAATCCAGCCGGCATGGCCAATGTGTCAGCTGACTCGGCTTTCAACACCGCCGTCAGCTTTGTCACCAACACCAACTGGCAGGGCTACAGTGGCGAATCCACCATGAGTTATCTGACGCAGATGCTGGCGCTTGCGGTGCAAAATTTCTTGTCGGCCGCCACCGGCATTGCGGTGGCCTTCGCGCTGATTCGTGGTTTTGCCGCGCGCTCCACTGGTGTCATCGGTAATTTCTGGGTGGACGTCACGCGTATCACCACCTGGTTGCTGGTGCCGCTGTCGCTGGTTTTTGCGATATTTCTGGTAGGGCAAGGCGTGATCCAGAATTTTGATGCCTACAAAGACGTGACCACGCTGGAAAGCAACAGCTATCAGGTGCCCAAGAATGGGCCAGATGGTCAAGCTCTGAAAGACGAAAAGGGCGCCCCCGTCATGGAAGACATGACGGCCACCACGCAGACCCTCGCCATGGGCCCGGTGGCATCGCAGGAAGCAATCAAGATGATTGGCACCAACGGTGGTGGCTTCTTCAACGCCAATTCGGCACACCCGTTTGAGAATCCTACGGCCTTGGCCAACTTTCTACAAATGCTGGCGATCTTTTTAATTCCGGCGGCCCTGTGTTTTGCGTTCGGGCGTGAGGTGGGAGACCTTCGCCAGGGCTGGGCCGTTCTGGCTGCCATGACCGCAATCTTTGTGGTTGCGGTGATTGCCATCACGCCAGCCGAGCAGGTCGGCAATCCATTGCTCTCGCCCTTGGGTGTAGACCAGGCCAGCACCACGATGCAAGCCGGTGGCAACATGGAAGGCAAAGAGGCGCGTTTTGGTATCAACGCAACGACCCTGTTTGCCACCATCACCACCGCTGCCTCCTGTGGCGCGGTCATTGGCATGCACGACTCTTTCACCCCCTTGGGAGGCATGGTGCCCATCGTGCTCATGCAATTGGGCGAAGTGGTGTTTGGCGGTACCGGAAGCGGTCTGTACGGCATGCTGATCTTCGCCATTCTGGCGGTGTTCATCGCGGGCTTGATGATTGGACGTACGCCCGAATACCTGGGTAAAAAGATCGAGGTGCATGAGATGAAACTCACCTCTATCGCCATTTTGGTCACGCCCATTCTGGTGCTCGCAGGCACCGCCATTGCGGTCCTGGTTGATGCAGGTAAGGCAGGCATTGCCAACCCCGGTCCGCATGGTTTTTCTGAAATTCTGTACGCATTGAGCTCTGCGGCCAACAACAACGGCAGCGCTTTCGCGGGCCTGTCCGCCAACACTCCGTTTTACAACACGCTGCTGGGCATCGTCATGTGGTTTGGACGCTTTGGTGTCATCGTGCCGGTCTTGGCCATTGCCGGTGCGCTGGCATCCAAGAAGCGCCTGCCAGTGACAGCGGGAACCATGCCAACCCATGGTCCCTTGTTTGTCTCTCTCCTGATTGGGACGGTGTTGTTGGTGGGCTTGTTGAACTACGTCCCGGCGCTGGCACTGGGGCCGATGGTTGAGCACCTGATGCTTTGGCCAGCTGCGTGAAACACATGCCTCCTATGAAACGAGTCAATATTATGAAAACTTCGAAAACCCTGACGCTGCTGGACCCGGCTTTGCTCAAGCCCGCTGTGGTGGCCTCTTTTACCAAGCTTAGCCCTCGTGTGCAGTGGCGCAATCCGGTGATGTTTGTGGTCTACCTGGGCAGCATCATCACCACCGTGTTGGGCTTTTTGGCCCAGAAAGACGCAGGCTTCATTCTGGGAATCTCGGCGTGGCTGTGGTTCACCGTGTTGTTCGCCAACTTTGCTGAAAGCCTGGCTGAAGGGCGCAGCAAGGCTCAGGCCGCATCGCTTCGCGGGCTGAAGACGAGCACCTGGGCCAAGAAGCTTAAAGACCCGGTGCACGGGTCCACCTGGTTGCCCGAGAAGGCAGAAAATCTGCGCAAAGGTGACGTGGTACTGGTTGAGGTCGGGGAGATGATTCCGCTGGATGGTGAGGTGATCCAAGGTGTCGCCACGGTGGACGAAAGCGCCATCACCGGCGAGTCAGCCCCCGTCGTGCGCGAGTCGGGCGGGGATTTTGGCTCCGTCACAGGTGGCACCCGGGTACTGTCGGACTGGCTGGTGGTGCGCATCACCGTCAACCCCGGCGAGTCTTTTCTGGACCGCATGATCAGCATGGTGGAAGGTGCCAAGCGCCAAAAAACACCCAATGAAATTGCATTGACCATTTTGCTGGTCGCATTGACGATCGTGTTTTTGGCGGTCACCGTCACCTTGCTGCCGTTCTCGATCTTCAGTGTGGAAGCGGCAGGCTCTGGCACGGTGGTCAGCATCACTGCGTTGATTGCCTTGCTGGTTTGCCTGATCCCGACCACCATTGGTGGCCTGTTGTCAGCGGTCGGTGTCGCAGGTATGAGCCGCATGATGCAGGCCAACGTGATTGCGACATCAGGCCGCGCCGTAGAGGCAGCAGGCGATGTGGATGTGTTGCTGCTGGACAAAACCGGCACCATCACACACGGTAACCGCCAGGCATCGACATTCTTGCCCGCACCGGGAATTTCTGAGGTGCAACTGGCCAACTGTGCAACCCAGTCTTCCATGGCAGACGAGACACCCGAAGGGCGCAGCATCGTCACCTTGGCGCAACGCATTGGTGCCAGCGCTGCCTTGACCGGTGAAGTGCTGGAAGTGCCTTTCACTGCGCAAACCAGAATGAGTGGCATGGACGTCAAAAATACCGACGGAAGTACACGCCAGTTGCGCAAAGGCGCGGTCGATGCCATCCGTAAGCACGTTGAAGCACTGGGTGGCAGCGTGCCTGTAGAAGTCATGCGCGCTGCCGACGAGGTGGCACGCCGTGGCAGCACGCCGCTGGCAGTGGCCGATGGCAAGCGGGTGCTGGGCATTGTGGAACTCAAAGACATTGTCAAAGCGGGCATCAAAGAGCGTTTTGGTGAGCTGCGCCGCATGGGTATCAAAACGGTGATGATCACCGGCGACAACAAGCTCACCGCGGCGGCCATTGCGGCCGAAGCGGGCGTGGACGACTTTTTGGCCGAAGCCACACCAGAAGACAAGCTCAAGCTGATTCGCCAGTACCAATCAGAAGGCCGACTGGTCGCGATGACCGGCGACGGTACCAACGACGCACCTGCACTGGCGCAGGCTGACGTGGCAGTCGCCATGAACAGCGGCACGCAGGCCGCCAAGGAAGCTGGCAACATGGTGGACCTGGATTCGAACCCCACCAAGCTGCTGGAAATTGTGGAAACCGGCAAAGCGCTGCTGATGACGCGCGGGTCGCTCACCACCTTCTCCATTGCCAACGATGTGGCCAAGTACTTCGCCATCATCCCGGCCATTTTTGTGTCCACCTATCCGCAGTTGGGTTCTCTGAATGTGATGCACTTGGGCAGCCCCAATTCGGCCATTTTGTCAGCCGTGATCTTTAACGCGCTGATCATCATGTTCCTGATTCCGCTGGCACTCAAAGGGGTGAAGTACCGCCCCGTCGGCGCTGCTGCGCTGTTGCGTCGCAACATGGCCATCTATGGACTGGGTGGTTTGGTGGTGCCTTTCATCGGCATCAAACTCATCGACATGCTTTTGGTGGGCTTGCACATGGCCTAGTGCCTGTCATCTATACCCACATCACAGGAAACGTTATGAAAAACATACTTCGCCCCGCACTGGTTCTGTTTCTGGTGCTCACTTTTTTGACGGGTATAGCCTACCCGTTGGCCGTCACGGGTTTGGCTCAAACCTTGTTTCCATCGCAAGCACACGGCAGCCTGATCCTGCGCGATGGCAAGGCGGTTGGATCGACCTTGATTGGGCAGAGTTTCAGTGACCCTGCCCATTTTTGGAGTCGGCCATCCGCTACCAGCCCCATGTCCAACAACCCGGTTGCCTCCGGCGGCTCGAACCTTGGCCCACTGAACCCCGCCTTGACCGACGCGGTCAAGGCCCGGGTGGCTGCACTTCGCGCAGCCGACCCCTCTAACATGGCGGCCGTGCCGGTGGATTTGGTCACCGCGTCGGGCAGTGGGCTGGACCCGCACATCAGCCTTGCCGCTGCGCAGTACCAGTTGAACCGCGTCGCCCTGGCGCGCAAGTTGTCTACTCAGGTGGTGCAGGGCTTGATTGACCAAAACACACAGCGCCCGCTGCTCAGGTTGATGGGTGAACCCGTCGTCAACGTGTTGCAACTGAATCTGGCGCTTGAGGCACACTCTGGCCATGGCAATCCCAACTGATTCCAGACCTGACCCCGACGCGCTGCTGGCGCAATTGCGTGAGGATGACCTGGCGGTCATTCGTGGCAAGCTGCGTATCTATTTCGGTGCCAGTGCGGGCGTGGGCAAGACCTACGCCATGCTCAGCGCGGCCCAGAGCGCGCAGCAGGCGGGGAAAAAAGTGCTGGTGGGTGTGGTGGAAACCCATGGACGCAAGGAAACCATGGCCTTGCAAGCCGATCTCAAACTCCTGCCGCTGCGCAAGGTGCCCCACCGGGGGCAGGTGCTGCTGGAGCTGGATCTTGATGCAGCCCTGGCCGCCAGCCCCGATATCTTGCTGGTCGATGAGTTGGCGCACACCAATGCACCCGGTTCACGCCATCCCAAGAGGTGGCAGGATGTTCAGGAATTGCTGGACGCGGGCGTCGACGTCTGGACGGCACTCAATGTGCAGCATCTGGAGAGTTTGAACGGCACAGTAGGGGCCATTACCGGCGTGCGCGTCAACGAGACCGTGCCCGACACGGTGCTCGACAGTGCCGATGAAATTGTGCTGGTGGATGTCACCGCCGACGAGTTGCTTGCCCGGCTAAAAGCCGGCAAAGTCTACATTCCGCAACAAGCCGAGCGGGCGAGCCAAAATTTCTTTCGCAAAGGCAATCTGATTGCATTGCGGGAGATCGCGCTGCGCCGCACGGCCGAGCATGTGGGTGACGATGTGCGCACCTACCGCACACGACACACGCAAAAAACCCTCAACAGTCACGCCAGTGGGACACCGGCCTGGAATACCTCGGGTGCGATGCTGGTGTGTGTGGGCCCGCAAGAAGGAGCGGAGCACGCGGTGCGCAGCACCGCACGCCTGGCGGGTCAGCTCAATGTGCGTTGGCATGCCGCCTATGTGGAAACGCCCACGCTGCAACGGCGTCCGGCCCAAGATCGGGATAGAACGCTGACGGTGCTCAAGCTGGCAGAAGAGCTGGGTGCCACCACCGCCGTTTTGACCGGCGAGGAGGTGGCGCAGGCCTTGATCTTGCATGCGCAGACCCTGAACTGTGCAACCTTGGTCATCGGACGCCCCGAGAAATCTCGTTGGAGTCTGTTGCGCAGGCTGTTCCAGCCGACGATCACCCGTCAACTGGCCACTTTGGCCCCTACCATTGATTTGGTAGAGGTGGGCACTTCTGAAAGCGTGCGCAAGCTATCTTCGGCGTTGCCGCGAGCCGTGCAGGACCACGAAGAAGGCCGTGTGTGGACAGAGGACTGGCCGCGGTATGCATTTGCCATTGGGGCATGCTTGCTGACCACCCTGGTGTCGTTTCCGTTGGTACGCTTGTTTGACTTGGCCAACATCGTCATGCTTTTTCTGTTGTGCGTGGTGGTGGTTGCAGTCAAGCTCGGTCGCGGGCCATCGATGCTGGCAGCTGTACTGTCGGTGGCTGCGTTCGATTTTTTCTTTGTGCAACCCCGATTTTCGTTTGCGGTGAGTGACGTACAGTACCTGCTGACCTTTGTCGTCATGCTGGCCGTTGGCTTGTTGATCGGCCAGTTGACCGCCAACCTGCGATTTGCGGCACAGGTCTCTGCCACCCGAGAACAACGCGCTCAGGCGCTTTTTGAGCTGACGCGTGACTTGTCTGGTGCATTGATCGCATCTCAGGTAGTTGAAAGTGCAGAAAGTTTGGTGCAGCGCACTTTTGGAGGTGACGCGCGGGTGCTCTTGCCAGATGTCAACGACCAGCTCAGTTTTGGTTCCCATCTACCTGAATCGCTGGATACCAGCGTGGCGGATTGGGCGTTCCGCAACGGTCAACGCGCCGGCGTTGCCACCGCGACCCTTCCAGGCAGCCAGTGGCATTTTGTGCCGCTGAAAGCACCCATGCGTACGCGGGGTGTGCTCGCACTGCTTCCGGCGAAGCCACGCTGGCTCTTGATTCCGGAGCAGATTCAACAACTGGAAACGCTGGCACGACAAATCGCCATTGCCCTGGAGCGGGTGCATTACGTGGATGTGGCGCAGGCGGCCGTGGTGCAGATGGAGTCTGAGCGGCTGCGCAACACCTTGCTGGCTGCCATGTCCCACGACATACGCACACCGTTGACCGCTTTGGTGGGGCAAGCCGAAATTTTGGCGGCATCCAAACCGTTGACACAAGACCAACTTGGATCAGCCCAGACCATCAGCCAGGAGGCTCGCGAATTGAGCAACTTGGTGACCAACATGCTGGAAATGGCACGTTTGGAAAGTGGTCATGTCGAACTGCGCAAAGACTGGCAATCGGTGGAGGAAGTCGTTGGCAGCGCCATCCGCGCCTCACGTCATGCGCTGGGTGCGCTGTCGGTACGAACCGAACTGCCTGACGACTTGCCGTTGGTGGAGTTTGATGCCAGCTTGATCGAGCGCGTGTTGGTCAACTTGCTGGAGAACGCTGCCAAGTACGGTGTGAATCCCATCCCATCTGAGCCATCCATCCTGGTGGGTGCAAGCATCACCGCGAGCACGTTGGTGATGACCGTCCGTGATTTTGGCCCAGGCTTGCCACTGAATGTCAAAGGAAAAGAGGAGGACCTGTTTGCCAAATTCACGCGTGGCCACAGTGAATCTTCCACCCGGGGGGTGGGTTTGGGCCTGGCCATTTGCAAAGCTATCATTGATGCCCATCGTGGCAAGATCACCGCAGCCCAGGCCGCCGGCGGGGGTGCGGAATTCACCTTCACCTTGCCCAGAAATCCACCACCCGAGACACCATGACGCAAGCTGTCGTCGTTCTGATCGAAGACGAAATCCAGATCCGCCGCTTTGTACGCGCAGCCCTGGAGGCAGAGGGCTGGCAAGTGCATGAGGCGGACACCGCCAAACGGGGTCTGGCAGATGCCGGTACCCGAAAACCTGATTTGCTGATTGTTGACTTGGGCCTGCCCGATGGTGATGGCATCGAGGTGATCCGGGATGTGCGCGGTTGGTCCAACGTGCCGATCATTGTGTTGTCCGCCCGCACGAACGAGGCCGACAAAATTGCTGCGCTGGATGCAGGTGCGGATGACTATCTGGCCAAACCCTTTGGACTGGGTGAACTGATGGCACGTGTCCGAGCCAACCTGCGCAGGCCCCGAACGGTATCGACCGAGGCCCAGAATGAGGCCATCACACTGGTAGACCCGATCTTCAGATTTGGTGATGTGGAAGTCAATCGGTCCGAAAGAATTGTGCGCCGTGCGGGCAGCGAGGTTCATCTCACGCCCATTGAGTACCGCCTGCTCGCCGTTCTGGTTGCCAATGTGGGGCGGGTGATCACGCAAAAACAATTGCTTCGTGAAGTGTGGGGGCCATCCCACAGTGAGCAAAGTCACTACCTTCGGATCTACATGGGTCACCTTCGGCAAAAGCTGGAACTTGACCCAGCGCAACCTCGTCATTTACTCACCGAGAGTGGTGTCGGCTACCGGTTGCTCCTGGACGCCTAGTTTGAAGGTAACAAGGATACAACTGGCGCCTAGACTAGCGCTGCCCCTTATGTGGAACGCGAAGAATAAGCCATGCACCAGCCCTTAGGCGACACGTCACCGTCCACGATGGCACAAACGCCGACACCGCCTGTCGAGAGTGAAAACATTCTGCAACTCGCGCAGCTTTTCCCGTCTTTCGGTCCGTCCTGGTAATGAAAGTCACGTTTGTCAGCCTTGGTGTTGGCCAGCACGGAATGCGTTGTGGCCATACAGACGAGGGTCAGACACTGCCTGCGCGAAATGTGGGAAGCTGTTGTGAACATGGCCATTTCTCCTTAAGGCTAAAGATCGTTCGTTTGCACAAGGGTGTTAGAACATGAACCAGGCCAGCAGGTACAGGGAATTGTTGTCGCTGGCATTACGGCCATTGCCGTCGTAATTGTTCTTGGCCCCATTGAACTTTTCATACGATGTGTACTGCAGGGTAAAGCGGCGGTCGCGCCATGGCAGCCAGTTCAATTCCAGTAAATATGCCTCACTGTCTGGGCTGCCATTGGCACTTCCACTTACTGGCACCGGCCCGCCGTACAAGGCCATATTGGTGTCTCCACTGATGCGTTGGTAGCCTACGCTTACGCCATAGCGGGTCTGGTAGTAATTCCATTTCTAATTCATAAGTGAAACTAAAAGTGCCGAAATAATCCAAGGCCAGGATACGATCGACTGCAGTCTATTGGGATCATCTTCAAAGCTTTTCAACGCCAGCAACAGGT
>CAIOAQ010000570.1 GCA_903856025.1 uncultured beta proteobacterium | reverse complement strand
GGAAATTCGTTGGCGCGTTCATCGTAAAATTGCCCCCATGTCTGAAGATTCTGCCTCCATCAATCTGACGAATCATTTTTTGATCGCCATGCCCGGGTTGCCGGATCCCTTGTTTGAGCGAAGTGTCGTTTATTTGTGTGAACACAGCCCACGAGGTGCCATGGGTTTGGTCATCAACAAACCCTGCGAAATTGACCTGAAGGGGCTGTTTTCCAAGGTCGAGCTGCCCCTGACGCGTCCCGATCTCGAAAAAACCCCTGTTTTTTTTGGTGGCCCGGTGCAGACCGAGCGCGGCTTTGTGCTGCATGAAGCCACGTTCACGCCAGCCGAGCAGCCCGAACATCCGGTGTACGCCAGCACCATGGCGATCCCCGGCGGCTTGGAGATGACCACCTCTCGTGACGTGCTGGAGGCCATCTCCATTGGCAGCGGCCCACGCAAGGTATTGATTTCTTTGGGTTATTCTGCCTGGGGCGAGGGGCAGCTTGAATCCGAGTTAGGCGACAACAGCTGGCTGACTGTCGAGGCTGACGTCCGACTGATCTTTGAGACACCGGTGGCTGAGCGTTACGGGCAAGCCCTCAAGCTGCTGGGGCTGGAGCCCTGGATGCTGTCACCTGATGCGGGGCACGCATGAGCGCTGTTCTTGGCAGCGCCAGCATTCCTTCGCAGCCGGTGGTTCCGGCGCATTTACAAACCTTTTTGGCCTTGGACTTTGGCATGAAGCGCACCGGATTTGCCGTTGGCAACCGGCTTATGCGCACTGCCCAGCCGCAGGGCACCCTCACCGCCGAAGGCAATGCCCGGTTCGAGAAGGTGGCGCAGCAACTCAAAACCTGGCAACCCGATGCGTTGGTGGTCGGCGTGCCGTTTCACCCTGACGGTGCAGCCCATGAAAACACGGTGCGCGCGCGCCGCTTTGCCCGGCAGCTTAACGGGCGTTTCAACTTGCCGGTGTTTGAGGTGGATGAGCGCTACACCACCACCGAGGCGCAATCCTATGGCGCACGTGATGCTGATGCAGCCGCGGCGTGCATCATTCTGGAACAGTTTTTAAGGAGTCTCCCATGAGTTTGTTGGCACTGGATGCCGAGGCCCTGTACGCCGATTTGGTGCACAGCGTTCGCGGTTTGTTGCAACCTGACACGCACCTGCTGGGTGTGACCTCGGGTGGTGTGTGGCTGGCCGAGCGCCTGCAAAAAGACCTCGGCTTGAGCACCGCGATGGGCACCATTTCGTCGTCGATGCACCGCGACGACTTTGCGCGCAGGGGCATGACCGCGTCGGCCCAGACACAAATCCCGTTTGATGTCAACGGCGCGCATGTGCTGCTGCTTGACGATGTGCTCTACACCGGGCGCACGGTGCGTGCCGTGCTCAACGAGTTGTTTGATTTCGGTCGCCCGGCCAGCGTCAAGCTGGCGGTGCTGGTGGACCGTGGCGGGCGCGAACTGCCGGTTGCCGCAGAAGTCTGTGCCGCACGCATCACCGTGCCTGGAACCCAGTCACTGGCGTTGGCGCGTGCCGAAGACGGTCGATTCAGTTTCAATGTGAAAGACATTTAGCCATGTTGTACAAACGCAATCCCCAACTCAATAAAAACGGTGAACTGATCCACCTGCTGACCACCGAAGGCCTGCCCAAAAGCATCCTGACGCAGATTCTGGACACCGCTTCCAACTTCGTGTCCATCGGCCACCGCGAGGTCAAAAAGGTGCCGTTGCTGCGTGGCAAAAGCGTCTTCAACCTGTTCTTTGAGAACTCCACCCGCACCCGCACCACGTTTGAGATTGCGGCCAAGCGCCTCTCGGCCGATGTCATCAACCTGGACATTGCCAAGTCATCAGCCTCCAAGGGGGAAACCTTGCTCGACACCGTGGCCAACCTGAGTGCCATGGCGGCGGACATCTTTGTCGTGCGGCACAGCGAATCCGGCGCACCCTACCTGATTGCCCAAAACGTGGCTCCGCACGTGCATGTGGTCAACGCTGGTGACGGCCGCCACGCCCATCCCACCCAGGGTTTGCTGGACATGTACACCATTCGCCACTACAAGGGCGATTTCGCCAACCTGACGGTGGCCATCGTCGGCGATGTGCTGCATTCACGCGTGGCGCGATCAGACATCCACGCCCTGACCACCTTGGGGTGTGCCGAGGTGCGGGTGGTGGGCCCCAAAACGCTGGTGCCGTACGACATGGCGCAGATGGGCGTGCGGGTTTGCCACACCCTCGAAGAAGGCATCAAAGGTGCGGACGTGATCATCATGCTGCGGCTGCAAAACGAACGTATGAGCGGTGCGTTGTTGCCGTCCAGTCAGGAATATTTCAAGAGCTTTGGCCTGACACCGGCCAAACTGCAATGGGCCAAACCGGATGCCATCGTGATGCACCCCGGCCCGATCAACCGTGGCGTTGAAATTGACTCGGCGGTGGTGGATGGCCAGCAAAGCGTGATCCTGCCACAGGTGACTTTTGGCATCGCCGTGCGCATGGCCGCCATGAGCATCGTCGCCGGCAACGAGGCTTAACCCCTTTTGGAAACAGACAGATGAACAAGCAAACACGTGTGTTGATTCAGGGTGGCCGGGTCATCGATCCTGCCAGTGGTTTAGATGAAATTGCAGATGTAGCCCTTGCCAATGGGGTGTTGGTAGCTATAAATAATATAGCTACTGATTTTCTGCCAGAACGCACCATCGATGCCACTGGTTGCCTGGTGCTGCCGGGTCTGGTGGACTTGGCCGTGCGCCTGCGTGAGCCGGGCAACGAACACGCCCGCATGCTGGAGTCCGAAATGGCTGCGGCCATGGCCGGTGGCGTGACCAGCCTGGTGTGCCAGCCCGACACCGATCCGGTGCTGGACGAACCGGGACTGGTCGAAATGCTGCGTTTTCGGGCTGAAAAGCTAGAGCAAGCCCGCGTTTACCCGCTGGGGGCACTGACCAGTGGGCTCAAGGGCGACAACCTGACGGAGATGGTGATGCTGTCGGACGTGGGCTGCGTCGCCTTCACCCAGGCCGAAGCGATGTTCGCCAGCACCCAGGTGCTGCAACGCACCTTGCAATACGCCAGCACCTTCGGGTATGCGGTGTGGCTGCGCCCCCAGGACTACTACTTGGGTCAAGGCGTGGCGGCCAGCGGCCCCTTGGCGACCCGCATGGGCTTGAGCGGGGTGCCGGTGATGGCCGAAACCATTGCCATGCACACCATTTTCGAGATCATGCGCGCAACAGGTGCGCGTGTGCACCTGTGTCGCATCAGCAGCGCAGCGGGTGTGGCGCTGGTGCGCCAAGCCAAAGCCGATGGCCTGAACCTGACCTGTGATGTCAGCATCAACTCGCTGCATCTGACCGACACCGACATCGGATTCTTTGACAGTCGCGCCCGTCTGAACCCGCCGTTGCGCCAGCAACGCGACCGCGATGCATTGCGGGCTGGTTTGGCCGATGGCACCATTGATGCGTTGGTCTCTGACCATAACCCGGTGGACGACGATGCCAAGGCCTTGCCATTTGCCGAAAGTGAACCCGGCGCGACCGGGCTGGAACTGCTGCTGAGCCTGGCTTACAAGTGGCACCAGGACGACGGTGTGAGCCTGGCGCGTGCGCTCTCGGCGGTCACCACCGGCCCGGCGCAGGTGCTGGGTGCGTCCATGGGCAACCGTCAAGGTCGCACCGGACGGCTCCAAGTGGGTGGGTTGGGTGACGTGTGTGTGTTTGACCCCCACGCAAGCTGGACGGTCAAAGATGACAACCTGGTCAGCCAGGGCAAGCACACCCCGTTCTCTGGGTATGAGCTGCCGGGTCAAGTGCGTTACACGCTGGTGGGCGGGCGAGTGGCTTTTGAGGCTGTGTGAACCGGGCAGGGATGCGAATCAGAGGTCGCCGTCGCCTTCGGTGACTTGCTGGCGCGGCGCGCGGTGCCCTGGTTTGGCAAGCAGTTCCAGGTAAAACTGCTTGCCGCCTTCCTGGGCTACCGCGTCGATCAGTGCCGTGAGCGTGGCGACATGCACGCCTTGCGCGTTGTCCACGCTGGTGCCAAAGCTGCAGTCAAAGTCCCAAAAATCCACCCCTTCTGGCAAGGTTTTTCGGCGCTCACGCTTCATGTACTGACGGATTTCATGCTTGGTGGCATCAAGCACACGGGCAGGGTTTTTGCCTTCGATCTGGAGTTGGAATGTTTTTTTCACGGGGTCCTTTGAAATCTGTGGATTGCCAGCCCTGATGGGGCCGCATGGATGGGGGGATTATCCGCTCGTCCCCCGTTATGATCTGATGCCATCTGCAGGGAAGAGCTTTTGATCCCCTGGTTGGGGCCCTCGCAGTTCAACTTCGACGCTGAGCGGCATAAATCCTTTTTACTTCAAAAATTGACCATGTTCAAACTCATACGGCTCGCCTGCACAGTCATGGCTGTTCTAAGCGTCGCCGTGCCAGCCGTGGCCGATACGTTGGGGCAAAAGCCGTCTTATATTTGGGGTGGACTCAGTGCTGTTCCCAACGAGCAAGCCATCACTCGCACCATTTGGGCGCCGGGTTTGGAGGATGGCTATGTTCCCCAAGGGCTCACGCACCTGGCGGATACGGTGTTTGTTGCCGGGTACCACAGCACAGACACCACGGTGGACAGAGGGCCGTGCAGAATTTTCAGTGTCTCCACCACGGACGGCAAACAAACCGGCTACTTTGACATGCCAGAAGACTGTGGGCACGCCGGTGGCCTGGTCTTTATCGGCGGCGGCATGCTGGTGGTTGCCGATACCCGCAGGCTCTACAAGATTGACCTGGCACGGGCGCTGGTGTCCAAAAGCGCCCAAGACGCGTTGGTTTCTGTCGTGAAGCTGGGTGGCGCGTTGAAGGGATCATTTGTCGATTTTGACGGAACAGATTTGTGGATTGGTTCGTCTGAAAAGGAGGCGACGAAAGCGAAAGCGCATCGGCTGAGCCTCGACATTTTTGACCAGTTCAACGGAACACACGCCATCAAGGAAGACAAGGCGCTTTCCACGATTCCCATTCCGACCGAAGCCAATGGCATGGCATTTGATGCGGGTGGCACGCTCTGGTTGAGCAGCAGCAACAGCAAATACGGTGCGTTGTACCGACTCAATTCAAAGACCGGAGAAGTTCAGTCCCGCTTTGAAATGGTCATTGGCATCGAAGACCTGGGCTTTGACGCAGATGGCAAGCTGTGGGCGGTGTCTGAAGCCGGCGCTCGCCGTTGGACGAAATGGTCGAAAACATACCCGGTGATTTTTCAAATAGATGTCTCGGCATTGAAGTAGATAGGCCCCACCGCCCCCGGCTTTTGGGTGGCCTGGGCTGAAACACGTAAACTGCCCGGTATCGGCTTTGCCCACTTTTCGCCCATCTTCATGTCCTTTTCCACACTTGGCCTGTCGGCCCCGTTGCTTGCTGCCACTCAAACCCTGGGGTTCGATGTGCCCACGCCCATTCAGAGCGTCACCATTGGCCCTGCGCTGCAGGGGCAAGACGTTCTGGGCTGTGCCCCCACCGGCTCGGGCAAAACGCTGGCGTTTGGGCTGCCGCTGCTGCAAAAACTCAATCCCCAAGGCGGCAAACTGGCGCAAGCGCTGGTGCTGGTGCCCACGCGTGAGCTGGCAACACAGGTGGGCGACACGCTGCGCGAATTGGCGCAACACCTGCCAAAACCGGTCAGGGTCAGCGTGGTGTTTGGTGGCGTGTCGATCAATCCGCAAATGATGGGTCTGCGCGGTGGCACCGACGTGGTGGTGGCCACACCGGGGCGGCTGCTGGACCTGGTGGCGCACAACGCGGTCAAGCTCTCGGGCGTTCAACTGCTGGTGCTGGACGAGGCCGACCGACTGTTGGACCTGGGTTTTGCTGAAGAGCTGGCGCAACTGTTGGCGCTGCTGCCCGCCCAGCGGCAAAGCCTGTTTTTCTCAGCCACCTTTGCACCGGCCGTGCAGACGCTGGCCAACACCTTGTTGCGTGATCCGGTGCGTGTGGATGTGCGGCCCGATTCGCAGCCTCCGGTGGAGATCATTCAGCGCGCCATCGCCGTGGACACGCCCAAGCGCACCCAGTTGTTGCGGCACTTGATTAAACAGCACAGCTGGTCGCGGGTGTTGGTGTTTGTGGCCACCAAGTTTGCCGCCGAAATCGTGGCCGACAAATTGCGCAAAGCTGGGCTGACCGCCGAGCCTTTTCACGGTGAATTGAGCCAGGGCAAACGCACCCAGGTGCTGACCGATTTCAAGGCGGAGCGGCTGAGTGTGGTGGTGGCTACCGACGTGGCCTCGCGTGGGTTGGACATTGCACAGCTGCCGGTGGTGGTGAACTTTGATTTGCCGCGCTCGGCCAACGACTACACCCACCGCGTGGGCCGCACCGGCCGGGCTGGTGAGCCGGGCCTGGCGGTGAGTTTTGTCAGCGCCAGCACCTTGGCGCACTGGCGGTTGATCGCCAAGCGTCAGCAGCTGGACCTGCCCCTGGAAAGCGTGGAAGGGTTTGAAGCGCACGAAGAAGCCCCGCCCGTGTCCACCGACCCCAACGCGGCAGGCAACGGCGGCATCAAGGGCAAACGCCCCAGCAAAAAAGACAAGCTGCGGGCACTGGCAGCGCAAACGCCATCGTCAGGTAAGGCTTGATCCGTTTGTTTTTTTGCCGAAAATTATAAAAAACGGGTATCCGGATTCACCGGTGGATGTCCGTTTGAGGAAAGTCGGCTATGGCTGGAAGCCGACGTACAAGACGCCTAGTCATTGGCACTTATCGCTGGCTTTCAGGTGCAATGGGCTTTACAGGTAGTTCACGAATTAATACAGTTATTGGGAAGTATTTTCCAATCCAGCAATGAGCCTGGAGCAAGGCTGATGGAGTGAAGCTCAGTGTGTTGGTTGATCTGGTTAAAAGGGGAAGTCTAAGGGGTTTGGGTTTGTCTTTGGATTTTTAAAAAT
>CAIOAQ010000569.1 GCA_903856025.1 uncultured beta proteobacterium | reverse complement strand
GCCTTTGTGAACAAGATGGATCGCACGGGTGCCAACTTCTACAAAGTTGTGGATCAAATGAAGTTGCGCCTGAAGGCCAGCCCAGTGCCGATCGTGATCCCAATTGGCGCTGAGGAAAACTTCACTGGCGTGGTGGATTTGATCAAGATGCGCGCCATTATTTGGGACGAAGCGTCTCAAGGCATGAAGTTTGAATACAAAGAAATTCCCGCAGAATTGCTGGAATTGGCCAAAGAGTGGCGGGAAAAAATGGTCGAAGCTGCCGCTGAAGCCAATGAAGAGTTGATGAACAAGTACCTCGAAGAAGGCGACTTGTCTGAAGACGAAATCAAGCTTGGCATTCGTACGCGTACCATCGCAAGTGAAATTCAGCCTATGTTGTGCGGCTCTGCGTTCAAGAACAAAGGCGTGCAGCGCATGCTGGATGCCATCATCGAGTTCATGCCATCGCCGGTGGACATTCCTCCTGTCAAGGGCATGGATGACGACGAACAGCCGGTGACACGCAATGCGGATGACAAGGAAAAATTTTCAGCCTTGGCATTCAAGCTGATGACAGATCCGTTTGTGGGCCAATTGACGTTCGTTCGCGTCTATTCTGGCGTGTTGAACAAGGGCGACACGGTCTACAACCCGATTCGCGGCAAGAAAGAGCGCATTGGCCGTATTGTGCAAATGCACGCTAACAAGCGTGAAGAAGTCAGCGAAATCGTCGCTGGTGACATCGCTGCCTGTATTGGTCTGAAGGATGTGACCACGGGTGAAACTTTGTGCGACCCTAATGCCATCATCATGTTGGAGCGCATGGTGTTCCCTGAGCCCGTGATTACGCAGGCCGTGGAACCAAAGACCAAAGTCGACCAAGAAAAAATGGGTATTGCGCTGCAACGTTTGGCGCAGGAAGACCCTTCTTTCCGCGTGAAGACCGATGAAGAGTCTGGCCAGACCTTGATCGGTGGCATGGGTGAATTGCACCTTGAAATTATTGTGGATCGCATGCGGCGCGAATTTGGCGTTGAAGCCAATGTGGGCAAACCTCAAGTGGCCTATCGCGAAACCATTCGCAAGACGATTGAAGATGCGGAAGGTAAGTTCGTGCGTCAGTCTGGCGGTAAAGGTCAGTATGGTCACGTGGTTCTGAAGATCGAACCCAATGAGGCTGGTAAAGGCATTGAATTTGTGGATGCGATCAAGGGCGGTGTGGTGCCACGCGAATACATTCCTGCGGTCGAAAAGGGTATCTACGAGGCGGTGACGCAAGGTGTGCTGGCTGGTTACCCCGTGGTGGATGTCAAGGTGACGTTGCACTTTGGTTCTTATCATGATGTTGACTCGAATGAGTTGGCGTTCAAGATGGCCGCCATCTTTGGTTTCAAAGAGGGTTGCCGCAAGGCTGGCCCGGTGATCCTTGAGCCCATGATGGCTGTGGAAGTAGAAACGCCTGAAGACTATGCAGGTAACGTGATGGGGGACTTGTCCTCTCGGCGCGGCATGGTTCAGGGTATGGAAGACATGGCTGGTGGTGGCAAGGCGATCAAGGCCGAAGTTCCGCTGTCTGAGATGTTCGGCTATTCCACAACCTTGCGTTCAATGTCGCAAGGACGTGCCACTTACACGATGGAATTCAAGCACTACACGGAAGCTCCGCGTAATGTATCTGAAGCCATCATGGCTGCCAGAGCGAAATAATAGGATTTTGGGATCAACCTCTCGCATAACGATAGGTGTTGATTTCCACTGATTTGAAACTGTCTGCGATTTCGCACCCCTTGCTGCCCGTGGCAAGGGATTAAGTGACGAAATGCAGACATAAAACCAATTCACGGGCCATGTTCTTTTAAGGAATCGAAATGGGAAAAGAGAAATTTGCGCGCACCAAGCCCCACGTCAACGTGGGCACCATCGGTCACGTTGACCATGGTAAAACCACCCTGACAGCGGCCATCACCTCGGTGCTGGCGGCCAAATTCGGTGGCACGGCCAAGGCCTACGATCAAATTGACGCTGCTCCGGAAGAAAAAGCCCGCGGTATCACGATCAACACCGCCCACGTCGAATACGAAACCGCCAACCGCCATTACGCCCACGTTGATTGCCCTGGCCACGCTGACTATGTGAAAAACATGATCACTGGTGCAGCTCAAATGGACGGCGCTATCCTGGTTTGCTCGGCTGCTGACGGCCCCATGCCTCAAACCCGTGAGCACATCCTCTTGGCTCGTCAGGTTGGCGTGCCCTACATCATCGTATTTCTGAACAAATGCGACATGGTGGACGATGCTGAACTGCTCGAACTCGTTGAAATGGAAGTGCGCGAACTCCTGGACAAGTATGACTTCCCAGGCGACACCACCCCCATCATCCACGGCTCAGCCAAGCTGGCCATGGAAGGCGACAAAGGCCCTCTGGGCGAACAAGCCATCATGAAGCTCGCTGACGCGCTGGACAGCTACATCCCCCTGCCAGAACGTGCCATTGACGGTGCCTTCCTGATGCCAGTTGAAGACGTGTTCTCCATCTCTGGTCGTGGTACTGTGGTGACTGGTCGTATCGAACGCGGCATCATCAAAGTCGGCGAAGAAATCGAAATCGTCGGTATCCATGACACGCAAAAGACCACCTGCACCGGTGTGGAAATGTTCCGCAAGCTGCTTGATCAAGGTCAAGCAGGCGACAACGTTGGCATCTTGTTGCGCGGTACCAAGCGCGAAGATGTGCAACGTGGTCAAGTGCTGTGCAAACCAGGCTCGATCAAGCCGCACACCCACTTCACGGGCGAGATCTATGTTTTGTCCAAAGACGAAGGTGGCCGTCACACGCCATTCTTCAACAACTACCGCCCACAGTTCTACTTCCGTACGACAGATGTGACTGGTGCCATTGAACTGCCAGAAGGCAAGGAAATGGTCATGCCAGGTGACAACGTATCGATCACGGTCAAGTTGATTGCCCCGATCGCCATGGAAGAAGGCCTGCGTTTCGCTATCCGCGAAGGCGGTCGTACCGTGGGTGCGGGTGTGGTGGCTAAGGTGATTGCGTAAGGAACAAGCATGGCAACGAAACAAAAAATCCGCATTCGCCTGAAAGCGTTTGACTACAAGTTAATCGATCAATCAGCAGCTGAAATCGTCGACACCGCAAAACGTACCGGTGCAATTGTCAAGGGCCCCGTGCCTTTGCCGACACGCATGAAGCGCTTTGACATTTTGCGTTCACCGCACGTCAACAAGACGAGTCGTGATCAGTTTGAAATCCGTACGCACCAACGTCTGATGGACATAGTGGATCCGACAGACAAGACGGTGGATGCTTTGATGAAGTTGGATTTACCTGCTGGCGTTGATGTAGAGATCAAGTTGCAGTAAAAAAATGCTGTGCAGGTCAAGTTGCTGAACTGCACAGCACGATTGAGTAGCTGGTACTTGTTTTTAAAGCAAGTACGCGTTATACTCTCTGGCTCTGTTGCTGTCTTATGGATTAGTGGCAGAGTTTTATTAACAGTCTTTCACGCAAAAACGTGTGCAGCCAATTGAAGGTGCGCCGGTGAAAGTTACGGAGAAAACAATGAGTCTTAGCAATCATTTGGGATTGCTTGGGCGCAAAGTTGGCATGATGCGTATTTTTACGGATGATGGGAACGCT
>CAIOAQ010000568.1 GCA_903856025.1 uncultured beta proteobacterium | reverse complement strand
AGCTTGGCTCTGGCACTGCTGGAAAGTTCAAGCAAGTCATGCCCATCAAAGCGCAACTTGTCTGCCCTGACAACACCAGGAAAGGACACCAGGCCCATCAACGCCATCATGGTGACGCTTTTGCCAGAGCCAGATTCGCCCACAATGCCCAGTACCTCGCCCGCATCAAGTGACAGGCTGACACCATCAACGGCGTGCATCACGGCCGTTTTTGACGGAAACTGGACGGAAAGATTTTCTATTTCAAGAAGAGCCATACAACTTTTTGATGAACGTTTGAATCAACGCTTCAATTTAGGGTCAAACGCGTCACGCAGGCCATCACCCAAAAGGTTGAAAGCCAGCACAGTGATCAAAATGGCCAGCCCTGGAAAGGTCACCACCCACCAGGCACGCAGCACGAATTCGCGCGCGTCGGCCAACATGGTGCCCCATTCTGGTGACGGCGGCTGTGCACCCAGTCCTAAAAAACCCAAGGCAGCAGCGTCCAGAATGGCTGCAGAAATCCCCAGTGAGGCTTGCACAATCAGCGGCGCGGCGCAATTAGGCAGCACCTCGTTGAACATCAGACGCAAATGACCCGCACCGTTCATGCGTGCAGCGGTCACATAGTCGCGACTCATCTCGGTGATGACTGCGGCACGGGTGATGCGCACGTAATGCGGCAGCACCACCACGGCCACTGCCAGCATCGCGTTCATCAAACCTGGGCCCAAAATGGCCACAATCACGATGGCCAGCAGCAGGCTGGGCAGAGTCAGGATGATGTCCATCAGGCGCATCACCGCAATTTCAAAAATCCCGCGAAAGTAGCCTGCGGTCAGACCCAGCACCGTACCGATGGCAACAGACAGCGCAACAACGGCCAATCCAATCATCAAAGAGAGGCGTGCGCCGTGAATCAGTCGAGACAAAATATCGCGACCAATAGCATCGGTGCCCAACCAGTGCGCCCCGGAACCACCTGGTGACCAAGCTGGAGGTGTCAGGAACACACTGGGGTCCGTGTCGTTTGGGGAGTAGGGCGCAAGCCAAGGTGCAAAAGCCGCCATCAGCAGCACCAGAAGCACAATGATCAGGCCAGCCACTGCACCTTTGTTGCTGCTGAAGTAATCCCAAAACTCGCGCAATGGGTGGGGAGGTTCGATATGGGGGGGAGTGTCGGCAATCGTCGCCATGTTCAAAACTTTCAGTGACGGATGCGAGGGTTGATGATGCCGTAGGTCACGTCCACCAACAAGTTAACGACCATGACCATGCCGCCTAACAGCAGCATGCCCCCCTGCAACACAGGATAATCGCGCCGGCCAATGGCTTCGATCATCCACTTGCCCACGCCTGGCCATGAAAAAATGGTCTCAGTAAGGATGGCTCCGGTGAACAACACACCTACTTGCAGGCCGATCACGGTGATGACAGGAATCAGCGCGTTACGCAATGCATGCAAGGACACCACCCTGAAGTTGGACAAGCCTTTAGCCCGCGCCGTTCGAATGTAATCTTCGCCAAGCACTTCGAGCATGGCAGAGCGCGTCATGCGTGCAATCACAGCCAATGGATTGGTGCCGAGCACAATGGTCGGCAAGATGAGGTGTGTCACCGCTGACCAAAAGGCATCTTTATCACCGGCCAACCAGGTGTCAATCAACAGAAAACCCGTGACTGGCTCAATGAAATATTGAACCGCAATCCGCCCGGAAACGGGTGTCAGGTCCAGCTGTACCGAGAACAGCAAAATCAACAGCAAACCCCACCAAAAAATGGGCATGGAATACCCGGTAAGCGACACCCCCATCACGCCATGGTCCAAAATGGTGTTTCGCTTGACAGCTGCCAAAATCCCGGCGGGAATACCAATGATCAGCGCAAACAAAATAGCGCACACGGCCAGTTCAATGGTGGCTGGAAACAGCGCTAAAAATTCGTTAAGCACGGGTTCGTGGGTGATGATGGAGGTTCCCAAATCACCCTGCAGCACACGACCAATATAAATGCCGTATTGGACCATCACCGGGCGATCGAGGCCGTAGGCCTTTAGCAGCTCTGCGTGGCGGGTGGCATCAATGCCACGCTCACCAGCCAGTGTCTCAATCGGGTCCCCGGGCACCATACGGATGAGGAAAAAGGCCACCAGAGTCATGCCGATGAAAGTCGGAATGACGAGGCTCAAACGAGTGAATAGAAAACGTAGCATCTACAGAATGTAATTCTTGTGTAAGTGCGGGAATGATGCCACAAAAAAAGGCCGACTTACGTCGGCCTTTTCGGGGTGATTGCCTAAAGATCAGTTCAGGTGCTTGCCAATCAGGCCAGCCATCTCAAACATGCTGACTTGGGCTTTACCAAAAACAGCTTTCAGTTTGGCATCAGCGTTGATCATGCGTTTGTTGATGGCATCTTGCAGCTTGTTGGCTTTGATGTAGACCCACAACTGCTTGACCACTTCGGTACGCGGAAGAGCCTTGGCACCAACCACTGCGCTCAAGGCAGCACTGGGTGTCAGTGCTTTCATGAAAGCGGCGTTCACAGTGCGTTTAACAGCTGGTTTTTTAGCAGGTGCAGCCTTCTTTGCTGGTGCCGCCTTCTTTGCCGGAGCAGCCTTCTT
>CAIOAQ010000567.1 GCA_903856025.1 uncultured beta proteobacterium | reverse complement strand
CGCACGGCAGAAGACTGCACCACAGCGTCCTTGAACGCCACACCCTGCGCCACTTGCAACTCGATGAAATCGACCAACAAAATGGAGTTGCGCACGATGATGCCCGCCAGTGCAATCATGCCAATCATGCTGGTCGCCGTGTATTGCGCACCCAACAAGGCGTGGCCGGGCATGACACCAATGATGGTCAATGGAATCGGGGCCATGATGACCAATGGGGTCAGGTAGCTCTTGAACTGTGCCACCACCAGCAGATAGATCAGGATCAAACCCACGCCATAGGCGGCGCCCATGTCACGGAAGGTGTCATAGGTGATTTGCCACTCGCCATCCCACTTCACCGCGTATTGTTTGAACGGATCACTGGGCTGGCTGATCCAGTATTCACCCAGTTCACCGGTACCCGGCAGGACGGCCTCTTTGAGCTTGCCGCGAATTGCAAATAAGCCATACAGAGGTGAGTCCAGCTTGCCTGCCATGTCACCAAACACGTAACTGACCCCTTGCAGGTCTTTGGTAAGCAACGGCTTGTCGATCACACCTGTTTCCACCTGCACCAGCTCCGACATCGGCACCATTTGCCCATTCGCAGCACGCAGGGGCATGGCCAGCAAGGCATCCAGCCCCACCTGGTCGCGCAGCGGCAGTTGCAAGCGTACCGGCACCGGATATTTGCTTTGACTGTCGTGCAAGTAGGCTGCATCAACTCCGGACAAAGCCATGGCCGCCGTTTGTGCCACCATGGCCACCGGGATACCGAGCGACTCGGCGCGCTGGCGGCGCACCTTGAGGTAGGCACGAGGCGCATCGGCTGCCAACGTGGTATCCACCCCCACAATATCGGGTGTGTCAGTAAATGCTTGCGCCACACGTTTGGCCAAAACCTGTCGTCCAGCCTCATCCGGGCCATAAACCTCCGCCACCAGCGGCGACATGACGGGCGGCCCAGGGGGCACTTCTACCACCTTGACAATGGCATGGTGCTTGCGCCCGATGCCCTCCAACGCAGGACGTAATCGCTGCGCAATAACGTGGCTTTTTTCAGAACGATGGTGCTTATCGACAAGATTGACCTGCAAGTCACCCTGCTCAGCATCGGCGCGCAAGTAGTACTGTCGCACCAAACCATTGAAGGTGATCGGTGAGGCTGTGCCGGCATAGGCTTGCAGGTCGCTCACCTCGGGCTGTTGCGCCAAAAATGCACCCAGGTCATGCAAGGTGGCTGCGGTGGCCTCTAATGGGCTGCCAGCGGGCATTTCCACCACCACCTGGAACTCACTCTTGTTATCAAACGGTAACATTTTCAGCACCACCCATTGCACCAGCGCCAATCCCACCGAGAGCGTCAAGGCCACCAGAATTCCCAGCAACAACAACCAACGTTTCTTGGCACTGTCCAAAAACGGCATCAATACCCAGGCAAACAGGCGCTGCAACCTCGGCCCAAGCCCTTTGGGCGATTCACTGTCATGGGTGCCTGGTTTATGTTCACGCATGACTTTCAGGGCCAGCCACGGTGTGACGGTAAAGGCAATTAAGAGTGAAATCGCCATACCCAAACTGGCATTGATGGGAATCGGGCTCATGTAGGGCCCCATCAAACCAGACACAAATGCCATGGGCAGCAAAGCCGCAATCACGGTGAGCGTGGCCAAAATGGTCGGGCTACCCACTTCATCCACCGCACCAGGAATGATTTGGCGCAAGGTGCGATCGGGATACAGGTTTTGGTGTCGGTGGATGTTTTCCACCACCACAATGGCATCGTCCACAAGAATGCCAATCGAAAATATCAAGGCAAACAGGGACACACGATTCAGTGTGAATCCCCAGGCCCACGACGCAAACAAGGTGGCCGTCAGGGTCAGAATCACAGCTGCGCCAACAATAATGGCCTCGCGCCGCCCCAGTGCCAGACCCACCAACAAAATCACCGATCCGGTGGCAAATGCCAGCTTCTGGATCAGCTTGTTGGCTTTTTCTGCAGCCGTTTCACCATAATCACGGGTGACGCTGGTTTGAATGTTGGCTGGGATCACGGAATTGCCGAGCTCCAGCAGGCGCGCCCGCGCGGCGCTTGCCACGTCGACAGCGTTGGTGCCCGGCTTCTTTGTCACCGTCAAGGTCAGGGCCGGATACACGCCTCCTGCCGCCACACCTAGATTACCCGCTGCCAACGCCGTACCGGGCGTGTACCAGACATAGCGTTGCGGCAACTGTGCACCCGTCTCAATGCGGGCAACCTCCCGCAAAAACACAGGCAAGCCTTTGTTCACACCCACCACCAAGTCGCCCACGTCTTGCGCCGAACGCAAGAACTCACCGGTCTCCACTTTGAGCATCTGACCGCCCACCAAACCCGGGTCAAGCACAGCGCCCGACGGCATGCTGACATTGGCGGATGCCAATGTCGACTTGAGCGACAACACATCCACACCACGCTCACGCAGCCGAACCGGATCAAGCCAGACCTGCACAGCCTGCTGCGGGCCACCCAAAGTTTGGACCTCACGGGTACCCGGCACACGTTTCAATTCAGCCTCTACCGTATGCGCCACGCGCTCCAGTTCCGCAGCTGGCAACGCGTCTTTGCTCCATAACGTCACGGCCAGTACCGGTACGTCGTCAATTCCCTTGGGCTTCACGATAGGGGTGAGCGTGCCAAGCTCCCTCGGCAACCAGTCCTGATTGGCATTGAGCACGTCATACAAACGCACCAATGCTTCAGTGCGAGGCACACCCACCTTGAACTGCACCGTCAACACGGCCAAACCCGGACGCGCCACCGAATAGGTGTGCTCAATACCGGCGATCTGGCTGAGCACCTGTTCTGCCGGGCGGGCCACCATGTTCTGCACATCGGTACTGCTCGCACCCGGAAAGGGAATCAGCACATTGGCCATGGTGACGTTGATTTGCGGTTCTTCTTCACGCGGTGTCACCAGTACTGCAAACAGACCCAGCAACAATGCCACCAAGGCCAACAGCGGTGTGATCGCATTGAGTTGGAAGGCCTTCGCCATCCGTCCGGAAATTCCCAATGTAGACGTATTGGACATGCTCATCTCACTTGGTCGCAGTGCCGACAGGCTGTGCACCCGTCAATCCGGCACGCACTGGATCCCGGGCCACGCGATCAACCTCGCTCAAACCCGCCAAGACCTCGACACCTTGGGCACCGTGGTCAGAGCCGAGGCGAATCGCCTTGAGGGAAAAACCATGGCCACTGACCACATAAACCGCCGTCAACTCGCCCCGGCGCAGCACAGCAGCCTGCGGGATCACCAAACGCTGAGCCTGTCCAGCAGCAAAACGCACGCGTATTTGCTGGCCGGGCACCAGGTTTTTGGTCGTCACGGTGGGCAGCTCAAGCCGCCATTCAATCGTTTGAGACACCGCATCGGCACTGGACAAATGGCTGCTCTGACTTGGATGAATCCACTGGAACGAACCATCTGGTGCACGCACCTGTACATCGATTGCTGTGCTGGCCTGCAGTTCTGCGGATCGCGACACTGGCACCTGCACCACAGCCCGCAGTGGTGCAGGTGCGTACAAAGTCAGTAAAGGTTTGCCTGGAAAAGCCAGATCGCCTGCATCCGAGAGGGTTTGCAACACATAGGCGTCAAACGGTGCCGTCACTTTGGTAAAGCCCTGGGACAGTCCAGATTGTTTTTCTCCGGCGGTGGCCTGATCGCGTCCGGCCTGGGCTGACTTGAGCTGGGCGTCAGCCGTGTCCATAGCAGCCGCGCTGATGAAGCCTTTGGCCAGCAGGTCTCGGGTTCGCTCAAAGTTGGCTTGCGCATTGCGCAACTCTGCCTGGGCTTGAGCCGACTGTGCACGACTGCGCTGCATACCGGTCTGGGTTTCGCGGTCATCAATGGTCGCCAGCAACTGCCCTGCACGCACCGTGTCACCAGCCTTGACGGCCAAACTGATGATGCGCCCGGAAGCTTGGGAAGACACCGTGCTTTGCTTGACAGGCTGCACCACGCCATCCATTTCAAAGCCATTGCCGACCAAACGACTTTCAACTGCAACCACATCCACTTGAGGTCCGGTCTGCGCGGACACCGACAGCACCAGCCCAGACATCAAAACCGAAAGAACGCGACCCAGCCAGTGTGGGCGAAGTAACAACAAAAATGAGACTGACGTACGCATAGGGGTATCTCCAATATACTGGGTATAGT
>CAIOAQ010000566.1 GCA_903856025.1 uncultured beta proteobacterium | reverse complement strand
ACTCTGGGTCAATTGCAGATCGCAGAGTCAGCCATGACCGCTGCCAACCCAGTGCTTCAGAAGCCTGCACGCTGGCGCAAGACGGTATCCATGAATGTTGTTGTCAATGGCGCTCGGCAACCTGTCTACTTGCGGAAGTACGAGTACCTCAAGAGCTACTGGCCCGATTCCAGCAAGACCAGTGTTCCTGAATACTATGCAGACACCGACTGGGATCATTGGTATGTTGCCCCCACCCCAGACTCTGCCTACAACTTTGAGGTGTTGTACTACGAGCGCATTGAGCCGCTGAGTTCGACCAACCAGACAAACTGGCTCACACAAAATGCGCCAAATGCCATGTTGTTTGGCACCTTATTGCAGGCCATGCCATTCCTGAAAAACGACCAGCGAGTCATTTTCCAGCAGAAGTATTCGGAATCGCTTCAGGCGCTGAAGGCTGAAGATATTGCCCGAGTTGGCGACAGACAAGCTGTGGCGGTAGATTCATGAAATACGCCATTTACATCATCACAAATCTTGTGAATGCCAAGCAGTATGTTGGCATCACAAAAGACATTCCCGGTAGATGGTCTAGGCATAAAGCCGCAAAGGGCGGGTGCCCTGTTTTGCATTCAGCAATCAAAAAGCATGGGGTTGAAAATTTTGCCTTCACACATGTAGCCGACGCTTTCGATGAAGAGGCTGCAAAAATGATTGAAAGAATTTTAATTGCGGAGAACAACACCAAAGCACCATACGGCTACAACATGACCGATGGTGGCGATGGAATGCTGAACCCGAGTGATGACGTAAAAAGAAAATTTTCGGAAATGAGAAGGGGCGTTCCAAAGTCGAAAGAGCACAAGGCAAAAATTTCTGCAAGCAACAAAGGGAAAAGCAGGCAAAAAGGCGTGCCGAAATCTGAAGAGCACAAGCGCAAAACCGCATCGTCCATGGTTGGAAACAAAAACAGTTTTGGCAGAAAAGATTCTCTAGAGACAATTGCCAAACGCAAAGCAACACGCGCCATAAACAAAGCCAAAAAGATGAAGGAAGCAGCATGAGCACCAGTTACACCAACCCCTACTCTGGGGACACAATCAGCCCCTCGCAGGTTTCTTATGAAAGCCTGTCACTTACCGCCAACACCACGCTGCAATGGCCGGTGAACGGCAACACCAGCCAAGTTGTTGCCAGCATCATTGAGGTGACCGCTACCGCTGGTGGCTGGAACCTGATCATGCCCGCAGCCAATCAGGTGTCTGATGGTCAAAGCGTTTTGATTCGCAACATTGGCTCCAACCTTTTCTACGTGGTGGATTCTGCCGGTGGTGCCATCGTAACGGTAAACCCCGGCATTGCGCAGTTCATCTACGTCACGACCAACAACACTATCCCCGGCACTTGGGGTAATGTGCAATTTGGTGCGGGAACTTCTGCGGCCAATGCATCTGACCTTGATGGCTACGGCCTGACCGCTGTTGGCAATACCCTGAACACGACTACGGCGGTCAACACGTTCTCGTCCGCCTATACCTTGCTGCCTTCCGACCAGTCTTCCATCTATGTGTGGACTGGAGGCGCTGGTACCGTCACACTCCCCTCTGCGGTAGGTGTTGGATCGGGCTGGAACGTCATCCTGAAAAACGATGGCACTGGAATCCTGAACATTGCACTCACTGGCAGCAACACCATTGACGGCCAATCAAGCGCACAGCTCCAGATTGGCGAATCTTTGGTGGTGGTGTCCAGTGGCATCAATTTCTACAGCTACGCCTATGGTCGCTCGGCCACGTTCTTTTTCACGGCGTTGGTCAAGAACATCACGGGCGGTACGGTTACGCTGACATCACTGGAAGCGGCCAACATCATTCAGGAGTACCAAGGTACCCTGACCTCGAACGCCATCATCATTTTGCCGCCTACGGTGCAACTGTACTCGCTGCAAAACAAGACTACCGGGTCGTTCACTCTGACGTTCAAGACCACCACAGTGGGTGCCTCTACCGTGGTGTTGCCTCAGGGTCAGACCATCATTGCGATCTGCGATGGCACCAACGTCTACAACGCCCAGACATCCACGTCGTCGTCTATCAACGCACTGACCCTTGGAAACGGCTCTGCTGCCGCTCCATCGCTCTCCTTTGCTGGTGATGCAACAACTGGGTTGTATTTGGCTGCAAGCCACCAGCTTGGCCTTGCGGTGAATGGCGTGAACGGTGCAACCCTTACCCCGACCGGCCTGCTGGTGCCTGTCGGGATCAATGGCGGTGCGTTTTAATGACCGAAAAAGTCGTTGTCCTACAAACCGGCCCCGGCATACAACGGGACGGGACTCAGTTCGCCTCCGGCACCTACGTTGACGGCAAGTGGGTGCGTTTCCAGTACGGAAGACCTCGCAAGATTGCCGGGTACAACGGCGCATTCTTGAATGCATCAGGGGTCAGCCGTGGCATGATCATGAGTGCCGACAACGGAATCAATTACGTCATTTCGGGCTACAGCGATGGCATCCAGCAGTGGACAACTGACAACGATGATGCGGTCGGCTTTGGCCCCACTTCAGTTGAGCCAATTGGCCCGGTTGCGACCATCGGGATCACCACCCAAGGATCGGCATACTCTAATGGCACGTACACCAATGTGCCCATCAACGCCGCTGCTGGTACTGGGTGCTTGGCAACCGTCACGGTTTCGAGCAACTTGGTGTTCAGCGTGGTAGTGACCACTGGTGGAGTCAACTACATCCACAATGAGGCTGTGACCATCAATGCCTCCGACATTGGTGGCACTGGCTCAGGCTTTACCGGCTACGTGGCATCTCTTACCACATACAACCCAAGCCCCAACACCTTGTGGCAGTTTGATATTGGATATGACGCAGAGGGCAACGGCCAGAACAACTTGATTGCCCACCCCGGCAATAACTTGAACGACATTTCGTCAACCGTCAACACACGCCCCATGTATGGCCCATTTACCGGCCTGAGCCTGACCCCTGTGGGAATTTTTACGGCCAGTGGCACCACCACCAGCGGCGCGGCAACCGTAACCTTCTCCACGACCATTGCGGCCATTGGGGCGGGTCTTACTGTGACTGGCACTGGCATCCCCGCCAATACCACCGTGGTGTCTGTGGCGACCGTTGGTAGTGTGTGGACGGCCACCCTTAGCAACAATGCCACCGCATCCGGCACAGTGACCCTGACCTTTGATGCTGGCATTTCGGTGTCCGGTGGAATCGTCATGCTGTTCCCGTACCTTTTTGTGTACGGCAATAACGGGTTGATTCAAAACTGTTCCGCAGGAAACTTCAACGACTGGGTGTCAGCCGATGCAAACGCAAACAACATTTCGTCCACCAAAGTCATCAAAGGCTTACCCATCCGTGGAGGAACGACTTCGCCTTCTGGTTTGTTTTGGACTTTGGATTCTGTGGTGCGCGTCAGCTATGCACCTTATGCGGTGAATGGCATCAACTTCTACTGGAAGTATGACCTGATCACCCAGCAGTCCTCCATCATGTCGAGTGCGTGCGTGATCGAGTACGACGGCATCTTCTACTGGGTGGGTACCGACCGATTTTTGTCCTACAACGGTGTGGTGCAAGAGGTACCAAACGAGCAGAACAACAACTACTTCTTCGACAACCTGAACTACGTGCAGCGCCAAAAGGTGTGGGCCAGCAAGGTGCCGCGCTGGGGTGAAATCTGGTGGTTCTTCCCCAACGGTGATAGCACCGAATGCAATGACGCCATCATCTACAACGTGCGACAAAAGTGCTGGTATGACGCGGGTCAAGCCTTGGGTGCCCGTCGCTCTGCTGGCGTGTTTTCCGAAGTCTTCCGCCGCCCGATTTGGGGTGGTGTGGATGCCAATGGAACCGGTGGTTACACGCTGTGGCAACATGAGATCGGAACCAATGAGGTGTTCACCAACAGGGTCAACGCCATCGAATCGTATTTTGAAACCAATGTGATTGGCGCAGGCATGGGGCTGGTCGGATCAACCCAGCAACCCGGCGACAACAAGTGGACGCGCATTGAGCGCATTGAACCTGACTTTGTTCAGTCTGGCGACATGAGTGTCGTGGTCACTGGCAAGTCCTATGCCGATGATGTGGATGACCCCTCTGTTCCATACACTTTTTCCCCAACCACGCTCAAGATCGATATGAAAGAGCAGCGGCGTGAGATGCGACTGCGCTTTACCAGCAACACGCAGAATGGCGACTACTTCCTTGGCCGCACCCTGCTGAGTCTTGAGACTGGTGACATCCGTGGATCGGGCAACCCATAATGGTGACCTACGATCCCAGAAACATGACATGGGACTTTTACTGTGCCCTGATGGCCGAACTGTTTGCAGCCAACCAACTAGGCACCGTGCCTGAAACCCATTGGCGTGAATGGGTGGACGGCATGAACGGCATCGGTAACTTTAACAACTCCGGCATCCCCGACTCCCGAGGCTTTGCCACTTGGCAAGACTGGGCAAGTCAGATGGTCGGCATCATGAATGTGGAGCAATAACATGACACCGGAAGAAATCATTGCTGCTGACTACCAAAACAACCATGCTGGCCGACAATATTCAGCGCAATACGCGCACGATATTTTCAAAAAATATGTGGCATCTGGAGAGTCGTATCTGGTTGTCGGTCGAACCATGTTCTTGTTTCATGCGGTAGACCAAGACACTGCGGAATTCCATAGCATCAATGGGGGAAGTGCTGAAGACTTGGTTCACGGCGTCAACCAATTGCTTCACGCATTATCCAAACGCTTTGCAAAAGCAGTGACGTATTACGACAATCCTCGGGTGAGTGATCTTGCCTCGCAGGGTGAATACCCGTACAGCATTCGCAAAATAGATCAAGGTCTTGATCGCACATATGAGCTTACTTTTAATTTGAGGGGCGCATAATGGGTTGGGTACAACACGCTACAGATGCTGTGGCTGACACAGTAAATCATTGGGGCGATGCAATTAGTGGAGAGGTAAGCCACATCGGTGATGTCATGTCCAATGATGCGATGGCAAAGGCTTTGACTGTTGCTGGGGTAGGTGCGCTTACCGGAGGTTTTGGCCTTGGGTCGATAGGAAGCCTAGTCGGAAATTCGCTAGTGGATGCTGGAATTGTTTCCAGTGCCGCTGTAGCTGATGCTGCTGGCACCGCGATTGTCAACGCTGGGCTTGCAGCAGCTCAGGGCGCACCATTGGATAAGGCTCTCACAAGTGGCTTGACCAGCGTTTTGACATCGCAGGTCATCGCCCCAGAGGT
>CAIOAQ010000565.1 GCA_903856025.1 uncultured beta proteobacterium | reverse complement strand
GTTGCCCCTGCTGGACTTTGCCCGCAGTTATGAACCGTTGGTACGACAAGCTGCTGCGCAATTGCCCAAAAATCCAGGCTGCGTGGCGACATTGGGGCTGGGGCGCAGCCAAATTGCAGCTTTTCAGTTTCATAGCCAATTGCAACTCAAGCCGTGGATGACCGGCACCACTTGCCGATGGTTGATTGCAGACCTGCAAACAGTCAAGGCCTATCCAGAAATTTGGCAAGAAAGCAATTGGCCGCTTCGTCGCACGTTGGGCCACCCCGCAGAAAGAAAAGAGACTTTGGGTTTGTATGAGCGCCGCTCACCCCTGCCAATCACAGCACCCTAGATGACGGGAAAGTCAAACTGAACCTGGAGCCCTTGCCCACGGTGCTTTCTATGGACAGCGCCGCACCATGTCTTTGTGCCACATGCTTTGCAATGGCCAGGCCTAAACCGGTGCCACCGGTCTCCCGCGACCGGCTGCGATCCACGCGGTAAAAACGCTCCGTCAAGCGTCCCAAATGTTCAACCGCGATACCTGGCCCCGTGTCCGCCACTGAAAAAACCAAACAACCTTCAGTATCCTGACGAATGCTCACACTGATACTCCCGTCCACCGGGGTGTATCTGATCGCGTTACTGATGAGATTACCCATGGCACTGAGCAGTTCGGCCGCGACACCCGCAAGGTCACCGTCATAAGCACATTCGAATTCAAGGTGGTGATCGACACCATTGTCCACCCCCAAAACTTGCGACAGTGCCATGGCGTCTGCCTCAAGCTGAGACATCAACCTGTGTACCGACACGCGCATATCCAAACCAGGTGGGACACTGCCTTCCAGTTTAGACAAAGTCAGCAAGTCATTGACCAAGGATTGCATGCGTTCGGCTTGTTGCGCCATCAAGGCAAGATATTGTTGCCGCTCGGATTCCTGCAAAGGCAGTGTCTGCAAAGTTTCGACAAAGCCCGCCAGAACTGTCAACGGTGTACGAATCTCATGCGACACGTTGGCTACAAAGTCGCGCCGCATGGCTTCAGCCTGCTCCAAAGCAGTGATATCCCGCGACAGCAGCAACTTGCGCCCCTTGCCATAGGAATGGAGTTGCACCGACAAGGTCACGGGTCGCGCAGGTGTACTGTCGCGACCCGGCATGGACAAACTGCTACCAAATTCTCCACTACCCAAATAGGCAGCGAACCCGGGATCACGCACCAGGTTACCGATCGTCTGTAGCAAATCCCGTTGCACGTCCAAACCAAAATGGCTAGCAGCAATCTGGTTGCACCATTCGATGCGGGAATCTGAATCCAGCAGCATCACGCCGTTTGGTGAGGCCTGCAACGCTGCCAAAAAATCATGCAAACGCGCTTTGTGATCCTGCGCTTTACGCTCCCGGTCGCGCAACATGCGACGGATACGAGTGCTCAGTTCACTCCAAATTCCTGATGTTTGACTGTCATCCTGGGACGTATCCAGACGCAACCAAGCCAACAATTGGTTGAATCGCCAAGTGTCAACCAACAGCCAACTGAATGCCGCTGCCACCAATCCAATGGGAATTGCTGCACGCTCTGGCCAATAGTGGTCGACAAGCGCTCCTGCAATTCCACCCGATAACAACAACAAGGCAAAGTAAAGAGCGCGACCAAGCATGGCAAATAGTTGGTTCTAAACCACTTTTGCCGATGCCATCTGAGCGGTCAACCGGTAGCCTGCCCCACGCACGGTATCCACCATTTGACCGGCCACACCCAAAGCCTCTCGCAAACGTTTGACATGCACATCCACTGTGCGCTCTTCAATGAACACATGGTCACCCCAGACCTTGTCCAGCAACTGCGAACGACTATGCACCCGTTCAGCATGCGTCATCAAATAGTGCAGCAGCTTGAATTCAGTTGGCCCAAGTTTGAGTGACTCAGCGCCATATAACACTCTGTAGGTGGCAGGATCCAGACTCAAGTCTCCAACTCTGACAACACCTGCGTCCTGCTCTGGTGCTCTGCGACGCAAAACAGCCCGAATCCGTGCCAAAAGCTCTTTTGTAGAAAACGGTTTAGCGATGTAATCGTCAGCGCCAGCATCCAGCCCTGCCACCCGGTCAATTTCATCGCCTCGTGCAGTGAGCATGATGATCGGTACCGCCTTGGTGCGGGACTGGGCACGCCAGCGCTTGGCCAACACCAACCCGCTCTCACCAGGCAGCATCCAGTCAAGCAGAATGACATCTGGCAAAACCGCATCCAACTCTGCCTGTGCGGTCGCGCTGTCCATGGCCCACACCGGTCTAAAACCACTGTGCTTTAAATT
>CAIOAQ010000564.1 GCA_903856025.1 uncultured beta proteobacterium | reverse complement strand
TAAGCTACGTTTTGTGAAGCACGATTATTTTCAAGAAGGTTATTAAAAATCTTCAGCGACACGTCGCGTGTCAGGCATTAAAGTTCCAGCCCATCAACCCGGACCAAGCTTACCGGCCAGCCAAAGGATTCTGATGAACGCAAGCGCCACACCGCAGAAACTCACCGCACTTCAAAGATCAGAGCGACAAACCAAGGTGGTTCAAGGGCTGTCGGCTGTTTTGCCTGCAGATACTTTGCTTTGGCATGCTGAAGACACCACGCCCTACGAGTGTGATGGATTGACCGCTTACCGCCAGCGGCCCTTGGTGGTGGTGCTACCCGAAGACGAAGCCCAGGTGCAGCAAGCCTTAAGGGCCTGTTATGCACTGAATGTGCCGGTGGTGGCGCGCGGTGCGGGCACCGGCCTGTCCGGTGGGGCCATGCCCCACCCGCTGGGGGCAGTTTTGTCGCTGGCGCGTTTTAACCGCATCCTCAAAGTGGACCCGGTGTCACGCACGGCGGTGGTGCAGTGCGGCGTGCGCAACCTGGCCATCAGCGAGGCCGCCGCCCCCTTGGGATTGTATTACGCCCCCGACCCGAGCAGCCAGATCGCCTGCACCATTGGCGGCAACGTGGCCGAAAACTCCGGCGGGGTGCACTGCCTGAAATACGGCCTGACGCTGCACAACATCGTCAAAATCCGGGGCTTCACCATGGAAGGTGAACCGGTGGTGTTTGGCTCGGACGCCCTGGATGCGCCGGGCTACGACCTGATGAGCGCGGTGATCGGCAGCGAAGGCATGCTGGCCATCGTGACCGAAGTCACCGTCAAACTTATCCCCAAGCCGATGCTTGCGCGCTGCATCATGGCCAGTTTTGACGACATCCGCAAAGCCGGCGACGCGGTGGCGGCGGTGATTGCCGCTGGCATCATTCCTGCCGGTCTGGAAATGATGGACAAACCCATGACGGCGGCCGTGGAAGACTATGTGCACGCCGGTTACGACCTCACCGCAGAGGCGATTTTGCTCTGCGAAAGTGATGGCACACCCGAGGAGGTTGAAGAGGAAATTGGCCGTATGTCCCGCGTATTACTTGCGCGAGGCGCTACAAAAATTGCAGTAAGCCAATCCGAGGCCGAACGCCTGAAATTCTGGAGCGGGCGCAAAAACGCGTTCCCGGCCAGCGGGCGCATCAGCCCGGACTACATGTGCATGGACAGCACCATTCCACGCAAGCGCCTGGCCGACATCCTGTTGGCGATCCAGCAAATGGAAAAAAAATACCAACTGCGCTGCGCCAACGTGTTCCACGCCGGGGACGGCAACCTGCATCCCTTGATTTTGTTTGATGCCAATGATGCAGACCAATTGCACCGCGCCGAGTTGTTTGGTGCCGACATTCTGGAAACCAGCGTGGAAATGGGCGGCACCATCACCGGTGAGCACGGCGTGGGCATAGAAAAGCTCAACAGCATGTGCGTGCAGTTCAGCCCCCAGGAAAACGAGCAGATGTTTGGCGTGAAGCGTGCGTTTGACCCCAAGAGCCTGCTCAACCCCGGCAAGGTCATCCCTACGCTGCAACGCTGTGTTGAATACGGCCAGAAGTTGGTGCGTGGCGGCAAGCTCAGCCACCCGAACCTGGAACGTTTTTAGGAGCACTCGATGCAGGGACTACGGTGGCTCGCATGGCTTTTGGCTATGCAATCTTTGGGCGAGCTGATGTCGCGCGGGCTGGCGCTGCCTTTTCCGGGCCCGGTGGTGGGCATGCTGCTGTTGCTGGTGGCCTTGCAGGTGCCTGCGGTCCGCGGCCCGGTGGCCGTGTGTGCGAATTTTTTGCTTTCGCACCTGTCGCTGCTGTTTGTACCGGTCGGTGTGGGCGTGATGACCCACTTGGGGCTGTTGGGCCAGTACGGTGCACGCATGCTGGTGGTGATTGTGTTGTCCACCTGGATCGGGCTGGCGGTAACGGCACTGACGGTGCGCTTTTTCAGCAAGGCAGCCGATGCCTAAATTTGTCGAACTGTGGGTTTACCTCTCGGCCACGCCCTTGTTTGGCCTGACCGCCACCTTGGTGGTCTACGTGCTGGCACAAGGGTTCTACACGCGGTTTCATCAGGCGGCGTGGGCCAACCCGGTGCTGTGGTCGGTGGTGACGCTGGCCAGCGTGCTGACCGCCACCGGTGTGGACTACCCCACTTATTTTTCAGGGGCGCAGTTCATCCACTTTTTGCTCGGGCCCGCCGTCGTGGCATTGGCCTGGCCGCTGTGGGAACGTCGCGCCGCGTTGCGCCAGCATTGGCGGGCTTTATTGGCCGCCGCGGTGCTGGGTGGTGGTGCCGCCAGCGGGTCGGCCCTTTTGTTGGGCTACTTGGTGGACCTACCCAAAGAAGTGGTGCTGTCGTTGGCCCCCAAATCGGTCACCGCGCCGGTGGCCATGGGCATTGCCGAAAAAATTGGCGGCATTCCCGCCTTGGCGGCGGTGTTTGCGGTGGTGACCGGCATGGTCGGTGCGCTCAGCGGCAAGGCTTTGTTTGATCTGCTGAAGGTTTCAACCGACCCCAACGGCTGGATGACACGCGGTTTTGCCATGGGTACCGCCGCCCATGGCATTGGCGCCGCGCGCGCCATGCAGGTGAACGTGGATGCCGGTGCTTTTGCCGGGCTGGCGCTTGGGGTGCAGGTGGTGCTGGCATCGCTGCTGATTCCCCTGGTGTTCCGGATTTTTTAGCGGACCCGGACATTGCCACCTGTAACACCCAGTAACCATTTCGACACCAAAAATATCGCTTTTCAGCTATCCTACGCAACGGGCAACTGCCCCCGCGCTTTACCTCCCTGAGCGCGGCTCGAAAGAGTTATCACCCAGCCTAAACCGCTGGGTTTTTTTTGGCGGTTGGCACCTCAGTGTTTGTCGTCCTGATGCCCATCCACGAACGACCCACCATAAGGGCCAATGTGGTCTGGTGCAGGGGGCTGCCGGTGAGCCAGCATCGATTTGCACAACTTGACCAAGACAAGCCCCAAATTCTTGAATCTTTTCGACATGTGCATCCTCCTATTAACGATATAAACAGTTTACCTCGTTTGTTCCAATGCGCTGTACGCCAGCGCACCGACCTGATGCCAGTCGCCAGTGCCCAATGACATGAAGGGCTACTGCCCCACGCTTCTCACCTCCCTGAGCGTGCCGCCAGGATGCGGGTTTGGCCCAGCCTTCGTGCTGGGTTTCTTTTGTTCACTGCCGCACCGACTCCACTCCCGGGCTTTGTTAAAAACGGGGCATGAGCACTTTTGATGAATCAACTGAAGCCACCACAGCGCCAGGCGACCTGAACGCAATCCCCGGGACTGCAGTTGAGGGAAAGCGTGAATTCTCGCGACAGTTGGATTCGGCAATTGGTGACGTAGGGGATTTGCCTACTTTTCAAAACCAGCTACATCGTTGTTTGCTTGGGACAAAAAAGCACGCTACCAATTAGATAGCAGACTTTCTATATTTTTAGGGGCTCGTCTTTGTTCGCCACGTTTCGTTGGAACCCGCTTGGACTGTCACAGTCAGAAGTTTGCTTCGGGCTGGATCCGGTCATCGAGTTTGCCGAACTGCCCGCTCTGTAGCCGACATAGAGGTCAGCATGTGTTGTCGGCAATGTGGCGCTGATTTCGGAGCTGGCTGAGAGCGGAACTTACCAAGTGCCGACTTCCAGCTCGCCATTACCGGTTGCCTGCGAGTGACCGCTGCAGTTCACTAAGCGGCCCATCGTTTCGGCCTCTCACCTGATTCGGCGTGTGCGCCGATATTCCTTTGGTCAGCAGTACCGGAATCTGGTGGCCACCCGTGAAGACTTGAAGATCTCCGCACCGCCTTGCGGCGCGTGAAAATTTGATCGACCAATTAAGTCGGCACGGCTAGCCAATTACGCGTCGGCATCAATATATATAGCCGACAAAGGTAAATTCTGTACTATTATCAATTACAGATTCACAGTAGGTGTATTGGCATACCAGACGATGAATTTAGCTTCCAATCTTCGTAAGATAGCTCTGTTGTTGATGCTATTCGCGGTTGTCTCGAGCGGCTATTATTGGTATTGGTTATCTCGTAGCCATGAACGGTTGCGCGACGATACGATTGCTCAAGCGACTAAGCGTGCCTCTCAGCTTGCTGAAGCACAGGCGGACCATATCGAAGCATTGCTGCTTGGAGTCGATATAAGCCTTCGACAGTTCCGCGATGCCGTACACATCGGGAACAAGGCGGCCCTAACCGAAATTGCTCAAACAACCATTGCAGCTTTCCCGACGGGCTCGCTGACTCACTTCTCGACAATCGACACCGAAGGCTATATTGACTACTCGACGCTTGATTTAACAAAGCGAATCTATATCGGGGACCGCGACTACTTCAAGTTTCATCAAAGTAGCAGCGAAGATCGTTTATTCATCAATAAACCGCTACTTGGAAGAACCAACAATACTTGGCTGGTCCTTGTCAGTCGACCCATCTTCAAGATGGGGCGATTTGCTGGTGTGGCTGTGGTCTCTCTTTCTCCCGAGTATCTTTCCAGCAAGCTTTCCGACATGGAGTCCGAACCCGGCGATGTTGTGACGCTGTTCTATTCGGACGGTGCCTACTTGGCGCGCAATCGAAACGTGCTTGAGGTGCTCGGTAAATCAATTCCGCCGGACCGTCCGTTTCTGTTAGCGGACGCGCCAGGGCACGGGATTTATCGCGTCACCAGCAACACCGACCAGGTACCGCGAATTTTTGCCTGGCACAGGCTTGAGGGGTACCCATTCGTCTTGATTATTGGACTTGATGAAAGAGCTGTCCTTGCGCCAGTTGAACGGGAAATTGGGATATCCCGACAGCACAGCACAATAAGCATTAGCTTTCTCTTGGTCCTCGTCGCCGCTATTTCGTTACTTCTAATCCGAATCGCGAATCAACAGAATAATCTGTCAAAAAGTGAGGTGATGCTTCGATCCACGCTGGAGTCAACAGTAGATGGCATTCTGGTTGTCGACAGCAACGGCATCATCGTGGCTAAGAACTGGCAGTACTATGACCTCTGGCACATCCCGCACGAGACTGCAGTTTCAGAACAGAACACCCCGCTGCTTGCTCAAGGTCTTGATCAGTTGTCTGATCCGGATGAGTTTCTCCAATGTATTGCGAAGCTGGAAAAAACTCATGATAAACATTGGGATACTTTGAATTTCAAGGATGGCCGGGTCTTCGAAATCTACACCCGCGCCTTCCAACACGGAGAACAGCATGTTCGGCTTTGGTCCTTTCGCGACATCACGACGCGCAAGCAGGCCGAAGAAGAGTTGCGCATTGCCGCAGTCGCCTTCGCATCACAAAATGGGATGGTCATCACAGACCCCACCGGCGTCATCCTGCGGGTCAACCCAGCCTTCACTCGCCTGACCGGATACAGCCCCGAAGAAGCCATCGGGCATACGCCGGCGCTGCTTCATTCGGGGCGCCACGATCAGCTCTTCTATCAGCGCATGTGGGACTCGCTGAAGAAGAAAGGATACTGGCAAGACGCAATTTGGAATAAGCGCAAGAACGGCCAGATCTACGCCGAGATGTTGACCATCACGGCGGTTATCACGCCTGACCAACGCACCATCACCCATTAAGTCGGCAGCTTCACTGACATCACCGAGAACAAGGAAGCCGAGGCCGAGATTCACCGCCTGGCCTACTACGACCCCCTCACCCAATTACCCAACCGCCGTCTGCTACAAGACCGCCTAGGTCAAGCGGTGGGCGCCACAGCGCGGAGCAAACTTTACGGCGCAATTTTTTTCATCGATCTAGACAATTTCAAGGCGCTCAACGACACCCGCGGCCATGATGTCGGCGATCTGCTGCTCATCGAAGTAGCGCAGCGCCTGCGGGCGGTCGTACGCGAAGGCGATACGGTTTCGCGCCAGGGAGGCGACGAGTTCGTGGTGATGATGGAATATCTGGGCGCAGAGGTAGATGAGGCCGCCGCCACAGCCAAACGGCTGGGTGAAACGCTGCTTGAGGCCATCAACAGGCCAATCAACCTCAATGGCTATGAATACCATTGCAAGATCAGCATCGGGGTCGGACTGTTTGATCAACGGGATACGGTCGAAGAACTGTTTAAGCGTGCCGACCTTGCCCTTTATCAAGCCAAGAACGCAGGGCGCAATACTCTGCGCTTTTTCGACCCGTCCATGCAAGCCGCGATGGATCTACGCAGTGCACTCGAAGCAGAACTACGTCAGGCGCTCAATCTCAAGCAGTTGCAGCTTTACTACCAGCCGCAAGTCGATGCCGAGCGCCATGTGATCGGCGCCGAAGCGCTGCTGCGCTGGCAGCACCCGCGACGCGGGCTGGTGCAGCCAGATGATTTCATCCCGTTAGCGGAAGACACCGGCCTGATTTTACCGATTGGCCTTTGGGTACTGGAAACCGCGTGCACTCTGGTTAAATCCTGGGAGGACGATGCATGCACCCGTCAGTTGCAAGTCGCGGTGAATGTTAGCGCCCGGCAATTTCGGCAAACTGACTTCGTCGCTCAGGTTCAGAGGATTATTGAAGCCAGCGGCGCGAATCCCGCACGTTTGAAACTCGAACTGACGGAAAGCCTTGTGCTGGAAGATGTCGACGATACCATTGCCAAGATGCAGGCGATCAAGCGGCTAGGCGTCAACTTTTCCATGGACGATTTCGGCACCGGTTATTCGTCCTTATCTTATCTGGCGCGGTTACCGATCAACCAGCTCAAGATCGACCGTTCTTTCGTGCGCAACCTCCTCCGGAACAGTAGCGAAGAGATTATTACGCGAACCATCATCACCATGGGTAGGGGGCTGGCTATGGATGTAATAGCCGAGGGCGTGGAGACCGAGGCACAGTATGAATTTCTTGAGGCTCATGGCTGTCAAGCCTTTCAGGGCTATCTATTCAGTCGCCCGCTGCCACTGGAAGAGCTGGAGGAGTTTGTGAGGCGGGGTTGATGCGAGTTCGGTAAGGGCTACGGAGGCAAGCGAACAGTTGGCATGCAAATGTCAATTTCCGACAATGGGCAAGAAACAGGTCGCCACAACAGGCTGCTGACCTGCCCCAGAAATCACACAACTGGCATTCCTGGAAGCTGACTGTGGTGGATGACTCTTAACGCGGCAACGGAGCTGCCCACTGCGCTCCAGGACTGCGTGTTGACGACTTGAATGACCCAGAAAGCTGGTTCAGGCTTTCCGGGCGATGCGGGTGCTGGGTTCTTCGTCAGAAATAACTTGCTCGGCCCAGGCGGTCAGTTTTGTGGTGTCGGCACGCAGCACCTCTTGCTTGACCGCCAGGATTTGCGCGGGATGCATGGAAAAGCTGCGCAGCCCCATGCCCAACAGCAGGCGTGTCATGGCGATGTCACCGGCCATTTCACCGCACACACTCACCGGTTTATTCTGAGCATGACCTTCCGCAATGGTGTTGGCCACCAATCGAAGCACGGCAGGGTGCATCGGGTCGTACAAATGAGCCACCGACTCGTCCGCCCGGTCAATGGCCAGGGTGTACTGAATCAGGTCATTGGTACCGATCGACAGAAAATCAAAATATTTCAGGAACACCTTGAGCGTCAGGGCCGCGGCCGGGATTTCGATCATGGCACCGATCTTGACCGGGCCATACGCCATACCCCGGTTGTCCAACTGCACGCGGGCGTGGTCAATCAGCGCCATGGTCTGGCGAATTTCGCTGGCATGCACCAGCATAGGAATCAGCAAATGCACGTGACCGTGCACCGCAGCCCGCAAAATGGCGCGCAACTGTGTCAGGAACATCGCCGGGTCAGCCAGGCTCCAGCGGATCGCGCGCAAACCCAGCGCGGGGTTCAGGTGCGCATCGTCACGCAGTGTGTCATCCAGGGGCTTGTCCGCCCCCACATCCACGGTACGGATGGTCACTGGCAGGCCTTGCATGCCTTCTACTGCACGCTTGTACGCCTGATACTGCTCTTCTTCGTTGGGCAACTTGCCGTGCCGCCCCATGAACATGAACTCACTGCGGAACAAACCCACGCCCACGGCACCTGCCGCCAACGCAGCGGCCGCATCTTCTGGCATTTCAATGTTGGCAAGCAACTCAATCTTGTGGCCGTCCATGGTCACCGCCGGTGTGTGCAACAGACGACTCAAGCGACCACGCTGCAACTCCCCCTGGCGCTGTTTGAAGCCGTATTCCGCGAGGATGATGGGGCTGGGATCGATCACCACCACGCCCGCATCACCGTCGATCACCACCCAATCGTCTTGCCTGATCAGGGGACTGCTCAACCTGGCACCCACCACGGCCGGAATGTCCAGACTGCGCGCCACAATCGCCGTGTGTGACGTTTTGCCACCCACGTCGGTGATGAAACCCGCAAAGATGCTTTGCTTGAATTGCAGCATGTCCGAAGGTGACAGGTCGTGCGCCACCAAAATCAGGGGCACATCCACGGTGTCATCCAGCAACAAGTCCTGCTGCGAGGTTTTACGCCCGTGACGCCCAGGGGGATGGACCAGAGGAGAAGTCACCCCGCGCATGGCACGCAGCACCTTTTCAGTGATCTGCTCCAGGTCGGCCTTGCGCTCGCGCAGGTACTCGTCTTCCATCTCGTCGAACTGGCGACCCACCACTTCAAGCTGGGTGGTCAATGCCCACTCGGCGTTGTAGAGGCGGTCCTTGATCCAGTGGCCCACCCCATTGCTCAATTCTTCGTCTTGCAGCAACATCAGATGCACGTCAAGCAGCGCCGTCAATTCCTGCGGCGTGTCTTTTGGACTCATTTGACCGATGCTGGCCTGCAAGCGTTGTAACTCTTCTACAACGGCATTGCGCCCATCACGCACCCGGCCGATTTCAGCGGCCACTTGCGAAGGTTCAATAAAGTAGTGCGCGACATCCAAACGACTGGAGGCCACCAGCACGGCCCGCCCAATGGCGATGCCCCTGGCCACAGCCAATCCGTGGATTGCGAAAGTCATTCACCTTCTCCAAATTTATCGGCGATCAGGGCAAGAATGGCATCAGCCGCTTCCTGTTCACGCTCGCCCTCGGTTTCAATCTCTACGGCAACGCCCATGCCTGCGGCGAGCATCATGACACCCATGATGCTTTTGGC
>CAIOAQ010000563.1 GCA_903856025.1 uncultured beta proteobacterium | reverse complement strand
CAAAGCAGCCAATCCACTCGCCGGTGGCCAATTTGGGCAGGTATTTTTGTTTGGTGGCCTCATTGCCAAACTCGAAAATCGGCACCATCACCAGCGAGCTCTGCACGCTCATCATCGAGCGGTATCCACTGTCCACGCGCTCGACCTCGCGGGCGATCAGGCCGTAGGCGACGTAGTTCAGTCCGGGGCCGCCGTAGGTCTCGGGGATGGTTGGCCCAAGCAGACCCAGTTCACCCATTTCACGAAAGATGCTCGGATCGGTTTGCTCTTTGCGAAACGCCTCAATCACGCGCGGTTGCAGCTTGTCCTGACAGTAAGAAGCGGCGGCGTCCTTGACCATGCGTTCATCGTCGGTGAGCTGTTGCTCCAGCAAAAAGGGGTCTTGCCAATTGAAAGCGGCGTGGGCCATGAGGTGTCTCCTGTGCGTGATGGGGAAATGTTGCGACCGCCTCGGTTCGGCCGAGGATGTCGATGAACGCATCGTAGCGCCACGCAGTCTGCGACACAAACGATTTGTTGTCACACAGATATGCGCTTTATTAATATTTAGAGTTCACAGTCAATCTCAATCCAATATCTTAATCACATCAAATATCCAGCTTTACCCCTCGTATAATATTAAGAATACGCTATCATAATTAATGCGGTTTGATTAAAGTGTGATGAGAGTTATGTGTACATTACGCACATCATGCGCAGAAAAATCCCATCCCTTCAAGCCCTGGCCTGCTTTGACGCAGCCGCACGCCACCAAAGTTACACCCGCGCAGCGCAAGAACTGGCGCTGACCCAGGGCGCGGTGTCGCGCCAGCTCACCGCGCTGGAAGATTTTGTGGGCGTCGCGCTGTTCAGACGCACCCGCCACGGGGTCACGCTGACCGAGCGCGGCCGCGACTATGCCGCTCAGGTCGCCATTCGGCTGCAGGCCCTGGAGCAGGACACACTGGACGTGATGAGCACCCAGGGAAGCGCCAGCGTGCTGCACCTGGCCGCAGTGCCCACTTTTGCCACGCGCTGGTTGATTCCGCGCCTGCCAAACCTGAAACGCCAGCAACCGGAACTCACCATTCATATCGAAACCCGCACCCGCCCCTTCATGTTTGCAGACACACCCTTTGATGCAGCGCTGTTTGCTGGCACGCCCGATCAGGTCCAGCGGTGGGCCGGGACGCAGGCCGTCAAACTGCTGGACGAAGTGGTGCTGCCGGTGTGTGCGCCAAGCCTGCTGCAAGGTGCCGAACGCTTGTCCCCCGAGGCCATTGCACAGTTGCCCCTGCTGCAACAAAGCACCCGACCTGATGCCTGGCGACACTGGTTTGAAGCGCAGGGTGTCAGCACGCCGCTGGCCTTGTCAGGACCGCGTTTCGAGCAGTTTTCCATGACTGCCGCAGCGGCAACGCAGGGCATGGGGCTGGCGCTGGTGCCCAAACTGCTGATCGAACAGGAACTGGCGCGGGGTGAGCTGGTGGTGGCCTGCGACATCCCCCTGACCAGCGAACACGCCTACTACTTGGTGCGTCCTGAGCAGGGTGACACACCCGCTTCGACACCCATATTTCTGGACTGGTTACTCACTTTGGTGCAAGCTGACAGCTCCACCACTCAAACGGACCCATGTCCACCCGTCCTTTAAGCTTCTTGGTTCAGGTTGATCCCGGTCGCTGCACTGGTTGCGGCTGGTGCGTGGCAGCCTGTCCGTTGCATTTGCTGAGTCTGGAACCGCAAGGATGGAAAAAACATGCAGAAGTCCATGACGAAGCCGAGTGCACAGGCTGCAAAAAATGTGAAGCCCGGTGTTTGTTCAATGCCATTCAAGTTGTCAGAAGCAAGCCCGGCTGAATCGGGCGAATGGTCACCTCCAGCTGGCACGCTCTCGAAGGTTCAACCGTGCTAAGCTGATAGGACATTTTCAAAAAATCAGGAGCCTCCCATGCCCGGACTACTGCCCAACATCGACCCCGATGGCCTGCTTGAATTTTCGGTGGTGTACACCGACCGCGCCTTGAACCACATGTCCAAGCGCTTCCAGGGCGTGATGACCGACATTTCGCGCATCCTGAAAGAGGTTTATGGCGCGCACAGCGCCGTGTTGGTGCCCGGCAGCGGCACTTTTGGCATGGAAGCCGTGGCGCGGCAATTTGCCACTGGCAAGAAAACACTAGTAATCCGCAACGGCTGGTTCAGCTACCGCTGGACGCAGATTTTTGACATGGGCGGCATCCCCTCGGAGTCGATCGTCCTCAAGGCCCGAAAAGCCGGCGCTGGCGTACAAGACCCATGGGTGCCCTGCCCGGTTTCCGAGGTGGTCGCCACCATTGCCCGCGAGCGCCCCGACGTGGTGTTTGCCCCGCATGTGGAAACCGCCGCAGGCATGATCCTGCCGGACGATTACCTGAAAGCGGTTGCGGATGCCACGCACGCCGCAGGCGGCCTGTTTGTGCTGGACTGCATTGCCAGCGGCGCGATGTGGGTCAACATGCAGTCCACCGGCGTGGACGTGCTGGTGAGTGCGCCGCAAAAGGGCTGGAGCGGTTCACCCTGCTGCGCCATGGTGATGCTCAGCGAGCGCGCCCGTCAAGCCATTGATGCCACCACCAGCACCAGCTTTGCCTGTGATCTGAAAAAGTGGCTGCAAATCATGGAAGCCTATGAAGGCGGCGGACACGCCTACCATGCCACCATGCCCACCGACGCGTTGACACGCCTGCGCGAGGTCATGAACGAGACCCGCGCCTACGGTTTTGACAAGGTGAAAGCGGAACAAGTCGCACTTGGCTCACAAGTGCGCACGCTGTTTGAAAACCGTGGCATCCAAAGCGTGGCGGCCAACGGTTTCAAAGCCCCAGGCGTGGTGGTGAGCTACACCACCGACCCCGACATTCAAAACAGCAAGAAATTTCTGGCACTTGGCCTGCAAACCGCCGCGGGTGTGCCCCTGCAGTGCGACGAGGGACCCGACTTCAAGACCTTCCGCGTGGGGTTGTTTGGTCTGGAAAAGCTGCACAACGTGCCACGCAGCGTGGCACAGTTGGCAGGGGCGCTGGATGCGATGGGTATTCGCGAATCCGCACGCGCCACTGCCTGAGTTTTCAACTGGCGCGGTGTCAGCGTCCTGACGTGCGCCGATTCAACAAGGCGTAAAGCACGACGGCACCAAACGTGGCGGTACCGATGCCACCCAGGGCAAAGTCACCAAATTTGAGCGTGAAGTCGCCAGTGCCCAAAATCAGGGTGATGGCGGCCACAATCAGGTTTTTGTTGTCAGAGAAATCCACCTTGTTCTCGACCCAGATGCGTGCACCGGCCACCGCAATCAGGCCAAACACCACGATGCTCACGCCGCCCATCACCGGCAACGGAATGGTCTGAATCACGGCACCAAACTTGGGGCTGAAACCCAGCACCAAGGCAATCAACGCCGCCACCAGGAACATGGCAGTCGAGTAAATCTTGGTGGCCGCCATGACACCAATGTTTTCTGCATACGTGGTCACACCGGTGCCGCCGGCACTGCCGCTGACCATGGTGGCCACACCGTCACCAATGAAGGCACGGCCCATGTACCTGTCCAGATTTTTGCCGGTCATGGCCGTCACCGCCTTGATGTGGCCCAGATTTTCAGCTACCAAAATAATAGCTACTGGGGCAATCATGATAAGGGCTTTAGGGTCAAAAACAGGTGATGAAAAGGTGGGCATGCCGATCCACGGCGCCGCCAGTAAACCGCTCAGGTCCATCGGTTTTCCCAGGCCCAGGCCATTGGTCAAGACCGCGTAAAACACGCTGGCCAGCGCCAACCCGACCAAAATCAACAAACGCTGCACCATGCCGCTGGTAAACACCGCGACGCCTGCCACACAGACAAAGGTGGCGGCTTGCATCCAGCTCTCAAAGTTGTTGCCCGCCATGTTTTTGACCGGCACACCAGCCAGGTTCAGTCCGATCACCGCCACGACCGAACCGGTGACCACCGGTGGCATCAGCTTCTCGATCCAACCGGTACCCACCACTTGTACCAACACGCCTATGGCGGTGTAGAGCGCACCGCAGGCGATAATGCCGCCCAGCGCCACGCCAATGTTGGGGTTGAGTCCCTTACCCGCGTAACCGGTGGCGGCAATCACCACACCAATGAACGCAAAGCTTGAACCCAAATAGCTGGGCACCTTGCCGCCGGTGATGAAAAAGAAGATCAGCGTGCCGACACCACTCATCAAAATTGCCAGATTGGGATCAAACCCCATCAGGATCGGAGCCAGTACGGTCGCGCCGAACATGGCAATCACGTGTTGCATACCCATCACCGCGGTTTGTGGCCAGGGCAGTCGCTCGTCAGGGGAAATCACGCCGCCGTGGCACAGCGTATCGGGGCTCTTTTCGGCCCAGGAAAACAGACTCATGGAAATCCTTTGAAGTGTTTTAGTGCGATCGATTGTCAATCATAAAAACGCCTTCACTGGGTCATTTGGCTCAGGCGCATGGCACGACTGGCCAACTCTTGCGCCCACTTTGCCTTGGCCTGCGGATAGATCACCGCTTCTTCCAGCACGATGTGGTCGTGACAAAGCGCCAGGAACACCTGAAGGTGGTGTCGCAACTCATCCATGTCCACCCAGTCTTCGCCCTGGGCAATGGCCCGCAACATGGGGCTGAGTTCCAGCCAGTTCTGCTCGATCCAACCGTGGTCCTGCTTGAGGGTCTGCACCACATGCACCAGTTCTGCGTCGGCGCTGAGCAACAGGCCCGGAAACACGTTGCGCTCTTCTTCTGCGTGGTGCGCCTGGGCAGTACTTGAGAAAAAAGCTTCTGCATCCTTGGCCTTGTGGCGGCACAGCGTGATATCTGTCCCAAGCTCCAGGCTCTCAAGCAATTCGGCCAACACCGCGAGTTGATCGTGGATTTGTTGGTGGCAGGCATCCAGTGCTTTGAAACGTTCGGTTTGCGGGTCGGTCTTCATCAAAAGTCTCCTTGTTCATTCATGACATTTTGTCGGGCACTTAGCCCTCAAGTTTGATGTAGATCAACCGTCATCATTTTTGAAGTCGCCAATTTTTTTGACTTAGATCAGTAAAAACCGAGATTTCGGTCCAGCCCTTGTGTTCAAACAAGGTGACCCGGCGTAGGATCACACTACCTGCGGCTTTGCCTGTGCATGTGCAATGCAGGACGAGGAGACCACTTTGCAAGCTACCAACACTTCGAACCCGACCTATTTCCATAAGGTCGTGGATTGCCAATGGGCCTGCCCGGCTCATACACCCGTGCCGGAATACATCCGCCTGATTGGTCAAGGCCGCTACAGCGACGCCTACATGATCAACTGGGTCAGCAACGTATTTCCCGGTGTTTTGGGTCGCACCTGCGACCGCCCTTGTGAACCCGCCTGTCGGCGTGGTCGAGTGGAAGAAAACAACGGTGTCAAGCCTGAACCGGTGGCGATTTGCCGCCTCAAGCGCGTGGCAGCAGACTTTAAAGAGGACGTGTCCTCGCGCATGCCAACCATTGCGCCGTCCAACGGGAAAAAAGTGGCCTGCGTGGGTGCAGGGCCAGCCTCGCTGACCGTGGCGCGCGATTTGGTGCCGTGCGGTTATGCGGTGACGGTGTTTGAAGGCGAATCCAAAGCGGGCGGATTTGTACGCACGCAAATTCCGAAATTCCGTTTGCCCGAATCGGTGCTGGACGAAGAAGTCAACCAGATTTTGAATCTGGGTGTGGATTTCCAGCCCGGCAAGCGCATTGAGTCCATGAAAGCGCTGATGGATCAGGGTTATGACGCCATTTTTGTGGGCAGCGGCGCACCACGTGGTCGCGACCTTGAGGCACCTGGTCGCAAAGAAGCTGCAGCCAACATCCACATCGGTATCGACTGGCTGATGTCGGTGTCTTTCGGCCACATCACAAAAACCGCTCCGCGCGTGATCGTTCTGGGCGGGGGCAACACCGCCATGGACTGCTGCCGCAGCGCACGACGCATGGGCGGTGCAGATGTGAAGGTGGTTGTTCGTAGCGGCTTCGAAGAAATGAAAGCGTCCCCCTGGGAAAAGGAAGACGCCGCGCATGAAGGCATCCCGATCCTGAACTACCACGTGCCCAAATCGTTCGAGCACACCGACGGCAAGCTGACCGGCATGACGTTCGAGATCGTCCGCGCTGAATACGATGCCAAAGGCCGGCGCAACCTGGTTCCCACCGGTGAACCTGACGTGTTGATCCCTTGCGACGAGGTGTTGATTGCCGTCGGCCAGGAAAACGCCTTCACCTGGATCGAACGCGACTGCGGTATCGAATTCGACAAATGGGGCTTGCCCGTGCTCACCGAGGGCACTTTCCAGTCGACCCAACCCAAAGTCTTTTTCGGTGGTGATTCGGCCTACGGCCCCAAAAACATCATCACGGCAGTGGCCCATGGGCATGAAGCCGCCGTGTCGATTGACCGCTTGCTCAACGGCGAAGACGTGGCGCAACGCCCTGCTCCGATGACCAACCTGATGTCGCAAAAAATGGGCATCCACGAGTGGAGCTACAAAAACGCCGTGTCCAACGACTTGCGCTCCAAAGTGCCATGGACTTCGGCTGAAAAGGCGCTCGCCAGCATCAAAGTGGAAGTGGAACTTGGTTTTGATGCCGCGACCGCGTTCAAAGAAGCCAGCCGTTGTCTGAACTGCGACGTGCAGACCGTTTTCAAGGACAGCCTGTGCATCGAGTGCGACGCCTGTGTGGACATTTGCCCCATGGACTGCATCACCTTCACCACCAACGGTGAAGAAGCCGATTTACGCACCCGACTCAAAGCCCCTGCAGAACATGGCGCGCAAGACCTGTTTGTGTCAGGCGAGCTCAAAACCGGACGTGTGGCGGTGAAAGACGAGGACGTGTGTCTGCACTGCGGTTTCTGCGCCGAACGTTGCCCCACCGGTGCATGGGACATGCAGAAATTCCGACTCGACACCACCCAAGCAGGGCCGCGCGCACGCGATACCCAATCTGCTGCCCATAAAAACGCCACGGAGGCCGCATGAAGCCTATTGAAGCCATCAACGATTTCGTCATCAAGTTTGCCAACATCAACGGCTCGGGTTCGGCCAGCGCCAACGAGTTGTTTGCCAAGGCGGTGATGCGCATGGGCGTGCCGGTCAGCCCCCGCAATATTTTCCCAAGCAACATCCAGGGCATGCCCACCTGGTACGAAGCCCGGGTGTGCGAAAAGGGCTACCACGGCCGTCGCGGCGGCGTCGACATGATGGTCGCCATGAACCCGCAGACTTTTGACGAGGATGTGGCCGAGATCGAACCCGGTGGCTACCTGTTTTATGACAGCACCCGGCCTATCCCCGAGTCCAAGTTCCGCAAAGACGTGCAAGTCATCGGTGTGCCGTTGACTGAAATCACCAACTCGGCCTACACCGACCCGCGCCAGCGCCAGCTGTTCAAGAACATCATCTATGTCGGTGCCTTGTCGGTGCTGCTGGACATGGATGCATCCGTGTTTGAAAAGCTTTTTTCCGAACAATTCAAAGGCAAGGAACGCCTGCTGGCCTCCAACATGCAGGCCATCAACCTGGGCCGCGACTATGTCAAGGCGCATCTGAAGTTCCCACTGGGTCTGCAGGTCCGCAAGTCCGACATGATTGGCGACCAGATTTTTACCGATGGCAACAGCGCCGCCGCTTTGGGTTGTGTCTACGGTGGTGCCACGGTGGCTGCCTGGTACCCCATCACACCGTCGTCTTCGGTACCGGAAAACTTTGCCAAATACTGTGAAAAATTCCGGGTCGATCCCGAGTCCGGGCAGCACAACTTTGCCATCGTACAGTGCGAAGACGAACTGGCTTCAGTCGGTATGGCGATTGGCGCCGGCTGGAATGGGGCTCGGTCCTTCACCGCCACTTCTGGTGCAGGCATTTCCCTGATGACCGAGTTTATTGGCTTGGCTTACTTTGCCGAAATCCCGGTCACGCTGATCAACATCCAGCGTGGCGGCCCGTCCACCGGCATGCCCACACGCACTCAGCAATCTGACCTGCTTGCATGCGCTTACGCTTCGCATGGCGACACCAAGCACGTGCTGTTGTTTCCACAAGACCCCCATGAATGTTTCACACATTCCGCCGCGGCACTGGATTTGGCAGACCGATTGCAAACACCGATTTTTGTCATGAGCGACCTGGACATTGGCATGAACCAGCGTTTGTGCAAGCCGTTTGCGTGGGACGACGCACGCGAATACGATCGCGGCAAGGTCATGACCGCAGCCGACCTGGATGCGGGCAGGGATTTTGGTCGCTACAACGATGTCGATGGCGATGGCATTCCGTGGCGCACTTACCCCGGCACGCACCCCACCAAAGGGGCGTACTTCACCCGGGGCACGTCCAAAGATGCGTATGCGCGTTATTCCGAGCGCGGACCGGATTACGTCTACAACATGGAACGATTGAACAAGAAGTTCAAGACGGCGGCCAATCTGGCGCCCCAACCGATCCTGCAAAAGGCCGCCAAACCCACCCGTGTTGGCGCGATTTATTTTGGATCGACTACGCCCGCCATGCGGGAAGCGCTGGACGTGCTGGCCGAAGATGGTGTTTACGTGGACGGCTTGCGCTTGCAGGCGTTTCCGTTCCCGCAATCGGTCGAGCAATTCCTGGCCGATCATGACACCGTGTTCGTGGTGGAGCAAAACCGCGATGCGCAGATGCGCACCATGTTGGTCAATGAGCTGGATGCCAATCCCAAACAACTGGTGAAAGTGCTGCACTATGACGGCACCCCGATCACGGCCCGCTTTATCGTCAGTGCAATTGCCGCCAAGCTGGCCCTTCTGAAGGAGACTGTATGACCTACCTCGCCAAACCACGGCTGCACCACCCCACCCTGACCAAAAACAAGGTTGGTTACACCCGGCGCGACTACGAGGGCCCGGTCTCGACCCTGTGCGCGGGCTGCGGACACGACTCCATTTCTGCGGCCATCATCCAGGCGTGCTGGGAACTTGACATCGAGCCACACCGCGTAGCCAAACTCTCTGGCATTGGCTGCAGCTCCAAGGCGCCCACCTACTTTTTGGGCGCGTCGCACGGTTTCAACACCGTGCACGGGCGCATGCCCAGTGTGCTGACCGGCGCCAATCTGGCCAACCGCGAGCTGATGTATCTGGGCGTGTCAGGCGATGGTGACTCGGCCTCCATTGGTTTGGGGCAGTTTGCCAACGCCATGCGTCGTGGTGTCAACATGACCTACATCGTGATGAACAACGGTGTCTATGGCTTGACCAAGGGACAGTTTTCTCCGACTGCGGATCGTGGCTCGAAGAGCAAAAAAGGTGCCATCAACACCGAAAGTCCGGTGGATCTGGTCGGCATCGCCCTGCAATTGGGTGCCACCTATGTGGCGCGCAGTTTCTCCGGCGACAAAGACCAGTTGATTCCGCTCATCAAAGGCGCGATGGCGCATGGTGGTGCAGCAGTCATCGACGTCATCAGCCCATGTGTCACCTTCAATAACCATTCGGGCAGCACCAAGAGCTACGAATACATCCGCCAGCACGACGAGGCCGTGAGCACCATCGAGTTCATGACCCCCGGCAGCATTCATTCCAACCAGTACCCGCCCGGCAGCGTGACCGAAGTGGAACAAAGCGATGGCACCGTCCTGCGCTTGCGTAAGCTGCACAGCGACTACAACCCCACGGACCGCTACGCCGCCATGAGTTACATGCACGAGCATGCGTCACGCGGTGAAGTGGTGACCGGTCTGTTGTACCTTGACCCGCTGCCCACCGACCTGCATACTTCGCTGAACACCTGTGCCGCGCCACTCAATACGTTGAACACGCCACAGCTTTGCCCCGGATCCAAGGCGCTGGAAAAAATCAACGCTGCGCTGCGTTAAACCCCCACCACCCAGGAGTCAGTCATGTCAGAACGTACCGTATTCCAGTCCATGGCACAGCGCCATGTGGTCAGCGTGGTGCCTACCGCCACGGTCTATACCGCTGCCTGTGTGATGACGCGAGCCAATTGCGGCAGCGTGTTGATCATTGACACCACCAACACCTTGTTGGGCATCGTCACCGAGCGTGACCTGATGACCCGGGTGATCGCCAAGGCGCTCGATCCAGCCACGGCCACGGTGGCTGACATCATGACGCGCAATCCGCATTGCGTGGTACCAGAAACTCGGGTGGCCGACGCGGTGCTGATCATGATCGAGCGCGGTTTCCGTCATTTGCCTATCGTCACCGAAGCCAAGAAAATCCTGGGTGTCTTTTCTGTACGTGATGCCATGCCCAAAGAAGTGCAAGCTGCCGAAGGCATGGCCGAATTCAACGAGCAGGTGAACGACGCGTTGGGTTAATCCCCGAAGCAGATTCCCAGATCTCGCCCGGTTTGCAAGGTGTCGCAGGCCATGGGCACATTGCGGATGTGCCCAGCCACCTCTTCCAGGTCAACGTAGTCCACGCCGTTGATACCCAGGGAGACCATGACACCGCTTTTGCCGGCATCCAGGGCACGTACTGCTGCGGCACCAAAACGCAGGGCGGCCAGGCGGTCAAATGAGGTTGGGCTGCCCCCGCGCAACAAGTGGCCCAATACCACCACACGCGCCTCTTTGCCCGTGGCCTTGGCCAAGGCTTCAGCAACGTGTTCGCCGATACCCCCCAGTCGCTCGGCATGGCCCACTTCTGCAGCAGCCAGCAACTCGCGGTGACCGTCCCGCGCTTGCGCACCTTCGGCCACCACCACGATTGAGTACAGATGACCTCCGGCCTCGCGTTCACGGATTTTGGCGGCGACTTTATCAATGCTAAAGCCGATTTCCGGGATCAAAATGGCATGCGCATTGCCTGAAATACCGGCGTGCAGGGCGATCCATCCGGCGTAACGCCCCATCACCTCGACCACCATCACCCGTTGGTGGCTCTCCGCCGTGCTGTGCAGTCGGTCCAGGCACTCTGTGGCAAAGCCCACGGCGGTGTCAAACCCGAAGGTGGTGAACGTCTTATCCAGATCGTTGTCAATGGTTTTTGGCACGCCGACCACGCGCAGACCCTTTTGATGCAACGCGTTGGCGATCGTCAATGAGCCGTCGCCACCAATCGACACCAACGCGTCGATCTGATGCGTGGCAAAGTAGGTCAGGATTTCATCGGAACGGTCTATCTCTCGGACAGTGCCATCAGGCATGTTCACCGGAAAGTGCAAGGGATTGCCTTTGTTGGTGGTGCCCAGTATGGTGCCACCCAGGTGGCCAATGCCGCGCACCCGTTCACGGGTCAGGCGGATCACGCCGCCTTCTGCATACCGTTCGGGAAACAGGATGCCGTTGAAACCATCACGGATACCAAAACAGTCCCACCCCCGGTTGTCAGCGGCAATCATCACCGACTGGATCACCGCATTGAGGCCGGGGGCATCCCCGCCACCGGTGTTGACCGCGATGCGTTTGATGGGTGTACTCATGAAGGTGTCCTTGTATCTTGGAAATGGTGACCGGCGCTGGGACGGCCGGGGTGTGAAGGTATCAGTTGCTTCTATATTTATAGCTGTATGCGCTTATATTACGAGGGGCAGAGGCCAGTTTAATGATGAACTCATCGGTTCCAGGCGCCCCAGCTTGTGGGCCAACTCCACTGCCGAACTCACCCCCATTTTCTCGAAAATGTGGGCGCGGTGAAACTCCACTGTGCGCGGGGTGATGCCCAAATGGTCGGCAATGTTTTTGTTGTAATGGCCACGAATCAACTCGTCGAGCACTTCGCGCTCCCGCGGGCTGAGCGAGGCCAGTGCCTGCCGCAGGCGACGCGTCTCAGAGTCGTCCTGTACCGCCGCGCTGGCAGCCGTCAAGGCTTGCTGCACCCGGTCCACGAGTTCGTTGTCCTGAAAAGGCTTTTCAAGAAAATCCCAAGCCCCTTGTTTGACCGCGGCCACGGCAGTTCCCACATCACCGTGGCCGGTCAGGAAAAGCACGGGCCACGGACAGGCCATGGCCTTGAGCTGATCAAAGGTGACCGTGCCAGAGAGCGGTGCCATGCGCATGTCCAGAAGCACCACCGCATGGCCCCACTCGCCCTGCAGCGCGCGCGCGGCGTCCAGAAAGCTTTGGCCACCGTCCCAGGTGGCCGTCTGAAAACCACGCGAATCAAACAACCAAGCCAAGCCGTCGCGAATGTCGGGGTCATCGTCAACGATATGCACACGGGGTTGGGTCATGCGGATTCCTTCTCTGCGGACTGATTGGCCAAAGGTAACAACACCGTAAAACGTGCACCACCCAACACCGGGTCCCGACTGACCTCGATGCGACCGTGGTGCGCTTCCACAATCGAGCGACAAATGGCCAGCCCCATGCCCATGCCCCCTTCCTTGCGGCTCACAAACGCATTGAAAATGGTGGTTTGCGCGTCCTCACTGACACCAGGCCCGGTATCGGCGACGGCCAGCACCGCTGTGGTGTGGTCATCACCCAATCCCAAGCTGACCCACACCTGAGCGCGCCGGCCACCATGTGGTGCCCAGTCTTGCGCGTTGCCGACCAGATTGATCACCAGATGCTCCAGCAGCAATTCGTCAGCGTCCACCCATATGGGGTGCGCGGGCAGCGACCAGGTGGGCGCCAGGGTGTGATCCTCGCTGTAAGACAGAATCACCCGCTGCAGCACGCCCACCAGATCCAGACGTTGGCGGGAAAGCTCGCGCCGACGTGCAAACGCGTTGACGCGTTTGATGATGCCGCCGGCGCGTTTGGCCAGACCCGCCATGCGCTCCACCACAGGCAGCAATTCAGGCAACGTGATGCTGCCGTCATGCAAACGGTTGAGCAGTCCGTTGGAAAAGCTACTCAGTGCCCCCAGCGGCTGGTTGAGCTCATGCGCCAAGGTGGAAGCAACTTCGCCCACTGCCACCAAACGACCCGACGCTTCGAGCTTTTCCTGCTGCTGCGCGGCCATGCGTTGGGCCCGCTTGCGCTCGCTGATGTCCAGCACCGAGCTCATCCAGCCCATTTGCTCGCCGGTGGCGGTATTCAAGGGGGCTTCATGGATCAACACATCCACCAGATGTCCGTCACTGTGCTGGAACTGCACCTCCACACCTTCGCCGCTGGTGCCTTGCGCCATGATGCCTTCATGTACCCGCTCCAATGCTTCGCGTTGATCCGTTGGCCAATAGGGGAAAGGTGGGGTGCGGCCAATCAATTCAGTGGTGCCATAACCCAACATGCGACAAAACGCCTCATTCACATACAAAATCCGCCCACTCAAATTCCAGGCCCTCAAACCGATGGTGACCGAGTTTTCCATGGCCGTGCGCAGTGCCACCTGGGCTTGCAGCCGAGCCTGCACCTCCTGGCGTTTCATAAAGTCACGTCGCAAGGCGTACAAACTCAGCAGCATGCCGGTTAAAAACAACAGGGCCACCAAAAAGAAAATGCGCGGCACCGTGGTGGGTTGCTCCTGGGTTAATGCCACTTGCACAAAAAGATCGGTACCGGGCAATTGCAAACCGACCCGGTAGGCGGTGTCTGGCTGTACCGTGGTCTCATCGGTGAGCAATTGCACGCCGTGGTCCTGCTTGAACCAGCCCGGCACCAAAGCTGCCAGGGCATGTCCGACTGAAACGGCGGCCAGATAATCGCCCACAAATTGACCACGGTCAAAAAACGGCACGGCCAACCACACCACATCCGTGGCCTGTCCATCCGGTTTGAGCATCAGGCCCGCATAGGCTTCGCGGCGCAACCCTTGGCTTGTGGACAACATCAGCGCCAAGGCTTGTGCGTTGTCTGCGTGGGCTTGCCAGTCTTCCAGCCAGCGTTGGGGGCCGGTCTGTCGGTTGTTGAATTTCCCCGCTGGAATCCAGCCACTGGCGACCACCACATCCGGTTCACGCCAGAGCAATCCGGCTTTCAGGTCAAACTGTTGACGGTCTTGCGAGAGGGGATCCCCGTTACTTTGCTGCACCTCGTGGCGCGCCAAAAACAACAAATCGTCTTCCAGACGACGAAAATGAAATTGCACACTTTGCTCCAGCCATTGGGCATCGGCGGCGCGGCGGCGTGCCGCTTCTTCTCTCTCGAAATTATTCAGGTACATCAGCAGCGCCGCCACCGAACCCAACAGCAGTGCCAACCAGCCCAACAACCACCACAGGGCGCGGCGATTGCGCCCGATGTGGCGCGCGGCTGGCTGTTGCAACAATGCAAAGTCAAGTGTTTGGTCTGCGGCAGTCGGAGCGCGTGAAGTCATGGTCTGGCAAAGGAGTCCTCGCATGATAGCCAATTGATGTAATCTCATGCCCGTGATTTGCCTACCCACCCACCTTTCCACCGAGTCCGCCAAAGCGACAGGCTTGGGCAGACGCGCATTGCTTACTGCCGCCGCAAGCGTGGCAACCTTGCCGCACCTCGGGATGGCCACGACCCGTCCTGAGATCACGTTGCGTTTTTCGCATGTGGTGGCCGAAGAAACACCAAAGGGGCTGGCAGCCAACCGCTTCAAGGTGCTGGTGGAGCAACGCACTGGCGGACGCATCGCCGTGCAGGTTTATCCGAATGCACAGTTGTATGGCGACCTCGACGAGATGCAAGCCTTACAGCTCGGCGCAGTGGACTTGGTCGCACCCTCACTGTCCAAGTTCGGTCGCATCGGACTTCCTGAATTTGAGCTTTTTGATTTGCCTTTTTTGTTTGAAAACCTGAACGCGGTCAGGCGCGTCACACAAGGAAACTTGGGCAACAAGCTGCTGACGGGCTTGCAGCGTCAAGGGCTGGTGGGGCTGGGGTTTTTTGACAATGGCTTCAAGCAAATGAGTGCCAATCGACCGTTGCTGGAGCCCATAGATTTTGTCGGCTTGCGCATGCGGGTACAGGCCTCACGCGTGATTGCGGCACAAATGCGCGCGTTGGGCGCACGCCCCGTGACACTGGCTTTCAGTGAAACCCGCCAGGCCCTGGCCACAGGCGTGGTCGATGGTACCGAAAACCCGGTGTCCAATTTCTGGACACAGGAGATGCACGAGGTGCAAAGCGATTTGAGCCTGACCGACCACGGCTACCTGGGCTACGCGGTGGTCACCAACCAGCACTTGTGGCAAAGCCTGAACAACCCTGACCGCGAAATCATCAACCAGGCGCTGCAGGAAGCCCTGACATTTGCCAACCAGATTGCTGATGCGCAAAACGACCGGGCGCTAGGCTTGCTGCGCCAACTGGGCACGACGCGCATCCATGCCCTTCATGACAGCCAACGCGCCCACATGCGTCAGGCAGTCCAGCCGGTTTACCAACAGTTGGCGAGCCGCATTGGGCAGGATTGGATCAACGCTTTACAAGCCGCTTTGCATCAGGGATCGGGTTAACCCTAGCTGTTGAAGACCACAGTTGCTTGAAATCTTTGCTACCGATAGGCTTGCAACCCATGCTTCTTATCGGGAAATAAATGAAATTCGCCTTGATGGTGCCATTCCTATTGCTGGGCCTGGGGCTGCATATTGACGTGCGGGCGATGCCCATCATTATCAAATACAGCCACGTGGTGGCCGATGTCACTCCAAAAGGGCAGGCGGCTATCAAATTCAAAGAATTAGCTGAAAAAAAACTAGCCGGCAAGGTGCAGATACAAGTATTTCCCAACAGCCAGCTTTTTGGCGATGACAAGGAAATGCAGGCACTGCTGCTGGGTGACGTTCAAATCATCGCGCCCTCACTTTCCAAATTTGACCAATACACGCACCAGTTGCAAATTTTTGACCTGCCTTTTTTGTTTGACAACATGGCGGCGGTTGAGAGGTTCCAGGCCAGCCCGCATGGGCAGAGTTTGCTAACTTCCCTGTCCACCAAGGGCATCTACGGGTTCGGCTATTTGCAAAACGGCATGAAACAGCTCTCGGCCAACACACCGCTGTATCGCCCACAGGATGCAAAGGGACTGACATTTCGGATTCAATCATCTGACGTGCTCGATGCCCAATTCAGGGCTGTTGGTGCAAAGCCAAAAAAAATTCCATTTTCAGAAGCCTACCTTGCCATGAAAACCCGCCTGGTTGATGGCGCGGAGAATCCATGGTCCAACATTTACAGCCAGCACTTTCATGAAGTGCAGCCCTACATCATGGACAGCAACCATGGGGTACTGGCTTACATGGTGATCGGCAACGCGAAGTGGTGGAATGCCCTGCCACCCGATATACAAAAGGGTTTGTCTGAAGCGATGGCGGAATCGATCCGCTTTGGTAACCAGGTTGCACATGACGAAGAAGCCACATTTCGCAGTCATGTGATGGCACAGAAACACGTCCATGTGCTGCCATTGAATGCGGATCAACTCCAACTCTGGCGCACCGCCATGCAACCCGTTTGGAAGAAGTTTGAGCAAGACATTGGTCAAGATTTGATCCAGGCTGCACTACAGGCCAATCGATAAATTTTCATTGCATTTGCACTGAGCTTCGCCTTCACTGTTTTCCAAGGATTCGAAAAAATGAAACTGATTTCTCAATTGAGCTTGGCCGCACGTTTGACCCTTGGCTTTGGCACACTTTTAGCCATGATGCTGGGCGGCACCGCCATGTCGCTGATACAGATGCACACGTTAACTTCTGCATTAGAAGTCATTACCGTGCACAACGCTGCGCGCGCGGAAACCCTCAATGTCATGAAACGCCAGCTTGCGGCGTATGTGCAGGATATGGGCGATCTTGGCAGTACGGACTTGGCGGGTGGCCCTGTGGTTTTGACGCGTATACGCACCGTCATGACCGCTTATGAGGCTGCCCAGGCCAAGGTGAAAACCATGCTGCCCAACGATCAGAATGTCCAGGCCCTGTTCCAGGAAGTTCAAAAGGCATCGACGGCCGCGGCTGAGTTGCAAGGCATCGGCGACAAACGGGCCGAAGGCCGTGGGGCAGCCGCACAAGCCTTTGAGGTACGAAACGAGTACCGCGACAACACGGCCGTCTGGAGCCAGCGACAAAACACGTGGAGCAAGGCCGTGAACCAGCTGAGCGACTGGCATGACGAAGCCAATGCAACGCATTCCGCCCAGGCCACTGTCAACGCTCAAACCGCCCGCCAGGCAATGATCGCCGGGGCATTGCTGGTGTTGGTGACGGGCAGCCTGATCGCGGTGTGGTTGGTGCGTGACACCCGCAAAGCCATTCACACGGCCGTGGCTGCAACTGAACGCATGGCCAAACACGATCTATCCCAACCTGTAGATACCAGCCGACAAGACGAGATCGGTGACCTGCTTGTGGCGCTAGAAACCATGCGAGTCAATCTGCACCAACTCGCCACGGGTGTGGGCACCGCCTCGGAAGATGTCAACAACTCCAGCGGCGAAATCGCACAGGGCAGCATGGACTTGAGCAACCGCACAGAAGAAGCGGCCAACACGCTACAAACCGCCATGGGGGCCATTGAACAGTTGAGCACCTCGGTCAACGAAACCACAGCGGCGTCCAGATCGGCACATTCACTCTCCACGCAGGCCAGTGAGGTGGCTACCCGCAGCGGTGCAGAAATGGCCCAGGTCGTCGCCACCATGGGAGAAATTGACACCGCATCACACAAGATTGCTGACATCATTGCCATCATTGACGGCATCGCATTCCAGACCAATATCCTGGCGCTCAATGCCGCTGTCGAGGCCGCTCGCGCGGGTGAGCAGGGACGTGGTTTTGCTGTGGTGGCCAGCGAAGTTCGGTCGCTGGCCGGGCGCAGCGCGGGTGCGGCCAAAGAAATCAAGGCCCTGATTGAAGCATCACTGGAGAAAGTGGTCTCGGGCACCGCACAAGTGGACCGAGCCGGACGCACCACCCATGAGGTCACTGCCTCGGTACGGCGCGTCAGCGACATGGTGATCACCATCACAGGCGAGGCCGCGCAGCAACTCGCACACATTGAACAAGCCAATCAATTGGTCGGACAGCTTGACGTAGTGGCCCATCAAAACGCGGCCTTGGCCGAAGAGTCTGCTGCAGCCGCGGCCTCGTTGCGACAACAGTCAGACCACCTCAGCGGCTTGGTGCATCGATTTCAACTTAACAGCACCACAAATTCGGGTTAACCCTAGCTGTTGAACACCACAGTTACCCCAATGCAAATTTATAGCTAATCTCGCCTCGCGTCGTTTAAATCAATAACTGGAGACAAACATGAAACTGAAAACCATCCTTGCCGCAGCACTGTTGGCCTTTGGATTGAGCGCCCAAGCACAAATCGTGATCAAGTTCAGCCATGTGGTTGCGACCGACACACCCAAAGGGCAGGCCTCAGAATTTTTTGCCAAACGGGCAGCCGAACTGACCAAGGGCAAAGTCAAGGTGGATGTGTACCCGAACAGCCAACTCTACAAAGACAAGGAAGAGATGGAAGCATTGCAGATGGGTGCCGTGCAGATGCTGGCCCCCTCGCTTGCCAAGTTTGGCCCTTTGGGGGTGAAAGAATTTGAAGTGTTTGACTTCCCCTTCATTTTTGACGACAGGGCGGATCTGCACAAAATCACGCAAGGTCCGATTGGTGCCAGTTTGTTGGCCAAGCTCGAGCCCAAGGGCGTCAAGGGACTGGCATTCTGGGACAACGGCTTCAAAGCTTTCTCTGCCAACACCCCACTGAAAGTGCCCGCTGATTTCAAGGGTAAAAAATTCCGCATCCAATCTTCCAAGGTACTCGAAGAACAAATTCGTGCGTTGGGTGGCATTCCGCAGGTGATGGCTTTTTCTGAGGTCTATCAAGCCCTGCAAACTGGGGTGGTCGACGGCACTGAAAACCCGATCTCCAACTTCTACAGCCAGAAGATGAATGAAGTGCAAAAGTTCCTCACCCTGACCAACCATGGCTATCTGGGATACGCCGTGATTGTCAACAAGAAGTTCTGGGACGGCTTGCCGGCTGATGTACGAGGCCAATTGGAGCAGGCCATGAAAGAAGCCACTGATCTAGCCAACCAAGTGGCTCAAAAAGACAACGATCAAGCGCTTGAAGGTGTTAAAAAAGCTGGCAAGACCACCGTGTATGTACCCAGCAAAGAAGAGCGTTTGGCACTGAAAAAGGTGCTTGTGCCCACCCATGCCAAGATGGCTGATCGAGTCGGCAAGGATTTGCTTGAATCAATTTACAAAGCCACCAACTTCGATCCGGCAAAACTGTAATCCCGGCCCGCCCTGTTGTCCCAACGGCTGAACTGCCCCTGAGTACCTCGTATGAAATTTCTTGACCACCTAGAGGAATGGATCATCTCCTTCCTCATGGGCGGTGCCACACTGCTGATTTTCTTTTCGGTGTTGCATCGCTACCTTGCCAGCGCCCCCATTCCTTACCTGCAAGACTGGTTGTTGACGCTCAACTTCAGCTGGGCGCAAGAGCTTTGCATCATCATGTTTGTCTGGATGGCCAAATTTGGTGCCGCCTACGGTGTGCGCACCGGCATTCACGTGGGCGTGGATGTGGTGGTCAACCGCCTGGAAGAAAAAACACGCGCCAAGTTTGTCCTCTTCGCCTTGTTGGCAGGAGCCCTGTTCACGGGGTGCATCGGCTATTTGGGTGGACACTTTGTGTGGGAAAACGGTGCACATCATGCTTTCCTCCAATTTTTTGGCATGGACGTGGGTGACATTCCGGAGGGGCCGACGACCCCCGATCTGGAATGGCCCACCTGGATGGTGTATTGCGCCATTCCGCTTGGCTCTTCCCTGATGTCGTTCAGGTTTATGCAAGTCGCCTGGACTTTTGTAAAAACAGGTGAACTGCCGCACCATGACCATGCCCACGTCGAAGGCGTTGAAGACGAGGCCTCACTCGTGGGCGAAGTGCTTGCCGAAGGTGAGGAAATTACGCATGTCCACCTGGGGCAAGGCGACAAAGAATGGGCCAAAAGCCATCCCAAAGACGGAGGTACCAAGCCATGAATGCCTCCATCCTGTTTGGGCTGCTGATCGCCCTGATGCTGACCGGCATGCCCATTTCGATCTCGCTGGGCCTGACGGTACTGACCTTTATCGTGACCATGACGCAGGTGCCCATGGAAGCCGTAGCGCTCAAATTGTTCACCGGTATCGAAAAATGGGAAATCATGGCGATTCCCTTCTTCATCCTGGCGGGCAACTTCCTGACGCACGGTGGTGTGGCCAGGCGCATGATCAACTTTGCGACCTCCATTGTTGGGCACTTCCATGGCGGTCTGGCGCTGGCCTCCATTCTGGCCTGCGCCATGTTCGCACTGGTATGTGGCTCCAGCGTCGCGACCGTGGTGGCGATCGGTTCCATCGTGCTGCCGGCGATGGTGGCGCATGGCTACCCGATGGCCTTTGGGGCGGGGGTCATGATCACCGCCGGTTCACTGGGCATTCTGATGCTGCCCAGCATTCCGAAAGTCATCTATGCCATTTCCACCAACACCTCCATTGGCGCATTGTTTGTGGCTGGTCTGCTGCCGGGGATCATGCTGGCCTTCATGCTGGGTGGCGTGACCTGGTACATCGCCAAGAAGAACAATTACCCGCGCATGAAAAAGGCGACCTGGATGGAGCGCTTGAAGTTCTTCCAGAACAGCGTCTGGGGACTGATGTTGGTAGTCATCATCGTCGGCGGCATCTACTCTGGCATTTTCACGGCGACTGAAGCGGCTGCCATGGCGGCGGTGTATTCGTTCTTTGTTTCGATCTTTGTCTACAAGGACATGGGCATGAAGGACGTGCCCAAGGTACTGCGCGACTCGGCCAACATGTCGGCGATGCTGCTCTACATCATCACCAACGCCACACTGTTCTCATTTGTGTTGGCCAACGAGAATCTGCCGCACCGACTGGCCGACTGGATGCTGAGTATGAACCTGGGCAGGGAAGGCTTCCTGTTTGTCGTCAACATCATCTTGTTGGCTGCGGGCAACTTCATGGAACCGTCTTCCATCATCCTGATCATGGCACCGATTTTCTTTCCGGCGGCCATGCAGCTGGGCATCAACCCGGTGCATTTTGGTATTTTGATCGACGTGAACATGGAGGTCGGCCTGTGCCATCCACCGGTGGGGCTGAACCTGTACGTCGCTTCGGGAATTTCCAAACTTGGCATCACCGAACTGACCAAAGCGGTGTTGCCGTGGTTGGGGACCATGATCGTGTTCCTGGTCATCGTGACCTACTGGCCATGGCTGACCCTGGTGGTGCCGCGAATGATGGGCATGCTGTAGGCTCCGCTCCTGTCGTTCAACTTCTCAAGCCCGGCAACTGCCGGGCTTTTTTTCTACCTGATGAAACTGTTTTATGGCCTCAACCCTTATTTTTGTGACACTGTTTTGCGTCGTGGCGGTACTGGTCTACATGGCCCGCTACAGTGGCCGCGTGCGGGTCACGCAAAGCCGCGTGATCCATGCGCCCATTGAGCAGGTATTTGCCAAGGTGGTTGATTTTCAGCAATGGGGCGCGTGGAACCCCTGGCTAGCGCACGAGCCTGGAGCCGAACTCACAGTCAGTGGCACCAGTGGCCAACCTGGCAGCGAGTGTGCCTGGGACAGCGACAAGGCAGGCATGGGCGTCATCCGCTTGGTGCGCATCGCGACGCTCAAAAGCATTGAGCAACGCATGCAGTTGAAACAACCCTTTGTGGTGCATGGCCGCAGCCGCTGGACATTTACCGAACGTGAGGGCATGACAGAAGTGACCTGGCAAATAAAAGCCCGGGTAGCGTTCACCATGCGTGCCTTTTCGCAGACCGTCAAAGGTGCACTGGAGCTCGACAGCAGATACGGGCTCGATCGGCTGGCCAGCTTGCTGGAGCCAACCGACGCGCCGCGCTACCAGCTCTCAGTGCTTGGACTGCAGGAAGCGCCTGCTTGCAGGTATGTCTACCAAACGTATCAGGGCACCATCAAAGGGCTGCCCGCGGCCATGCAAGAATGTTTTTCAGGGTTGCACAGCCAGCTTGCCGTGCTGGGTATTTCGCCTGTTGGCGCACCTCTGGCGCTCTACACGCGAACCAACATCAAGTTGCGCACCACCGTCTGCCTGATGGGCTTGCCCATAGGCGATGCGGAGGTGGGTGACATGCCCGTGCGCAACATGCCGGCGCAACGCGTCTTCCGGGTGGTGTTACAGGGTGACCACTCCGCACTGGAACTGGCCTGGTACCTCGCCATGCAACGCATGACCCAGGACAAACTCAAGCCCGACCAGCGCTCACCTCCGTTTGAGACCCATGTGTTCAACGCCAGTACGGCACCCAGTAACGACTGGATCACCGAGGTCAATGTGCCCGTGTTAGTAACAAATTAGCCTGTAGCCCTCGTAATAAAAGAGTTATCTGCTATCGTAATAATACTTTTCACAGACCATCTGCCACGTACGGATTGGTGCGGCGCTCTCTGCCAAAGGTACTCTCGGGACCGTGTCCAGGGATAAACACCGTGTCGTCCCCCATCGGCCACAGTCGGTTTTTGATGCTGGCAATCAAGGTGTCATGGTCGCCTTGTGGAAAGTCGGTGCGGCCAATCGAGCCAGCAAACAACACATCTCCCACAAACGCACGTTTGGAATCGGCTGAATAAAACACCACATGACCCGGTGTGTGGCCAGGACAGTGGCGCACTTGCAAAGTGCATTCACCCACCGTCACCGTGTCACCATCGTGCAACCAGCGTGTGGGTTTGAACAATTGGGCTGGTGGAAAACCAAACATCTTGCTCTGCGCGGGCAAGCCGTCAATCCAGAACTGATCACCTTCGTGCGGGCCGATGATGGGCAGGTTCAACCGCGTGGCCAACTCGCCTGCACCGCCCGCATGGTCAATGTGCGCGTGGGTCAGCCAGATTTGCTCCAGCTTCAAGCCCAGGCGCTTGACCTCGGCCAACAATAGTTCCAGATCGCCGCCGGGGTCAACCACCGCAGCCTGGAGCGTCTGGTCGCACCAGACGAGTGAACAATTTTGGGCAAACGGGGTGACGGGGATGGTGAGGTAACGGAACATGTGCAAAAAAGATTGTCGGTGTCAATGTTTGAAATCGTTGGTCGGTCGGCACGATCAGCGAAGCCTGACTTTAGCGGGGTGTTGTCATACGAATCATTCGACAAACTCGCCCGCCCGCCTCAACGCACTCAGGCGGCGTTCCTCATCGCGGGCATTGTTGTCCATGCTCTGACGTACGAACTCGATGTGGTTGCGTGCAGCTTGTCCGGCATCTTCTGACCTGTGCTCGCGGACCGCCAGCCAGATGGCCCTGTGCTGCGACTGCAACTGATCCCAGCGTTGTGGCCGCGCGTGCAAGTGCTCAAGATTGTCTGAAATGTGACCGTGGATCACCCGCATCAGGCTCGCGCTCAGGTGCCCGATCAACACGTTGTGTGCGGCTTCAGCGATCACCTGATGAAACGCAACGTCTGCGTCAATGCAGGCTGCCAGGTTTTCACCGGCATAGACTTCGTCCAATTTTGCGTACACCGCGTCCAGACGCCGAATATCAGCGTCGGTGGCACGGTCTGCAGCCAGTTGAGCAGCCTCGCTTTCGAGCATCTGGCGAAATTCCAGCAAGTCTTGGTGCAGCACGGGATGGCCTTTGACCAAATCCGCCCAGGGATCAGCGAAGTGCGCTTCCATCCGGTCCGTGACAAAAGTGCCCCCGCCATGGCGGGTGCTCAAAAAACCTTTTGATACCAGCTTCTGAATGGCTTCACGCAGCGACGGGCGGGACACGCCCAGATCCTGCGCGAGGTTGCGCTCAGCGGCCAAGCGATCTCCAGGCTTGAGTGACCCTTCAAGGATGCGTTTTTCAAGTTCGGCCGCGACAGTGTCAGCCAGTCGGACCACGGTAGGGCGGAGTTGGGACATAGAAATACAAAGTGGTATGACCATGTAATGGTAGCCCATTCAAAGCCGTATTCCGATTTACGCGCGAGGGAAAACCCCTATTTTAAAAATCCACATGCTTTTTAGAATTTGGTCATCTGGTCATACCACTTTGCCGACATTTTGAGAAAAACGATGTTCCTTTCGCTCAATACCCAAAATGACCAACGCGTTCCGCCTTGCCCAGGCAACCTTTTCGCTCTATCGCCCACCTGCTTAAGGAATGCACCATGGAGAACGCTGTGATGAATTGTTGATGCGAAGAAACCCACGGGCGAGCAGACTGAGCGCCACACCTTGGAAGATTAATTTTTTAGGAGACAACTATGATTTGGCAACAGGTTTACGACCCATTTGGGAACATGGTCATTTCCACCTTGCTGGCGGCCGTGCCGGTGGTGGTGATGCTCGTGTCACTTGGCTTTCTTCACATCAAGGCCCATATTGCGGCCGCGTTAGGCCTGGCGGCCGCACTTCTGGTGGCCGTTTTCGCCTACGGTATGCCGGCCAGCATGGCCGGTACGGCGGCCATGTATGGAGGTTTCACTGGCCTGCTGCCCATCGGCTGGATTGTGCTGAACATCATTTTCCTGCAGCAACTGGCAGAGCAAAACGGCAGCTTCAAAGTGCTGCAAGCCTCGCTCTCTGGCATCACCGATGACCGTCGATTGCAGTTGCTGTTGATTGCCTTTTGCTTTGGTGCCTTCTTTGAAGGCGCAGCGGGTTTTGGCACACCCGTGGCCGTGACCGCAGGCATCTTAATAGGTCTGGGATTTTCGCCGCTTGCAGCCTCAGGCCTGAGCCTGATTGCGAACACCGCACCGGTCGCATTTGGTGCGCTGGGCACGCCCGTCATTACTTTGGCCAAGGTGCACGGCTACGATCTGATGCAGGTGACTGCAATGATCGGGCGTCAACTGCCTTTCTTCTCGCTGATTGTGCCGTTCTGGCTGATCTGGGCCTTTGCAGGACGCAAAGCGATGATGGAAATTTGGCCAGCCATTCTGGTCACTGGCCTCTCGTTTGCCATTCCACAATACCTGGTGTCCAATTTCATTGGCCCAGAGTTGGTAGACATCATCGCGGCCATCGTCTCGATGATCTCTCTGGTGGTATTTCTGCGCTTCTGGCAGCCCAAGAAGATCTGGACTTCGCCCAACCTGAAAGGCCATGAGACGGACGGTGGCGATACCAAACCAGCCGCACCTCAAGTGGCCTACACGCGCGCTGAGCTGGTCCGCGCCTGGACGCCATGGCTGATATTGACGGTGTTTGTATTCATCTGGGGTCTGCCATCGGTAAAAACATGGCTCAACAGCATTTACGCCCCTACCTTTCCCATGGCTGGTTTGCACAATCTGATTGAGAAAATGCCTCCGGTCGTTGTGAAGCCCACCAAGGAAGGTGCCGTCTATGTGCTGGGCCTGCTCTCGGCCACGGGCACGGGCATCTTGCTGTCGGCCATCGTTGGCGCACTGGTCATGAAGTACAAACCCACGGAGATCGTGCGCACCTTCTGTCGCACTTTCTGGCTGGTTCGCTACTCCCTCATGACCATCGTCCTGATGCTGGGGCTGGGTACTTTGACACGTTACTCAGGCACAGATACCACCTTGGGGCTGGCTTTCGCCAACAGCGGTGTGTTTTACCCCTTCTTTGGCACTCTGATGGGATGGGTTGGCGTCGCAATGACCGGATCGGACACCGCCTCCAACGTGCTCTTCGGTGGCATGCAAAGGGTCGCAGCGGATCAACTCGGCCTGTCGCCCAATTTAATGGGAGCCGCCAACAGTTCGGGTGGCGTGATGGGCAAAATGATCGACGCGCAATCGATTGTGGTTGCCTCTACTGCGACGCGTTGGTTCAACCATGAAGGTGACATTCTGCGCTACGTGTTCTTTCATTCGTTGGCCCTGGCCTGTCTGGTCGGCATCTTTGTGACCATGCAAGCTTACGTATTCCCGTTCACGCTGATGGTCGTCAAATAATTTTACGGAGCACACCTTATGAGCAAGCGAATTTTTGTCGCCATCGACAACAGCAGCACCGCACAAAAGGCATTGGATGAAGCCATCGCTTTGGCACTCACCCAATCGGCGACGCTTTGCATTGCAAACGCTTTGGACGAAGGTCCAGTGGAACAGCACGGCATGGGGCTTGGCAGCTACATCAACATTGACCTGATCAAGAAGGAGATGCGGGCATCGGGCAATGACCTGCTGGATCAGGCCCAGGCCAAAGCCACTGCAGCGGGCTGCACAACAGAGCGTCTACTGATCGAATCCACGCAACGGCGTGTCGCCGAAATGATTGCGGAGGCGGCAGGCCAATGGAATGCTGACCTGATCGTGGTCGGCACCCATGGCCGACGCGGCTTCGAACGCATGCTGGTGGGCAGCGTAGCGGAGAATTTGGTGCGCATTGCAAACTGTTCGCTGCTACTCGTGCGCGAAAACTTTTCTGCGTGACACCATCGCCCTGAGTTACAAGCTCCCAGCTTGCGACTCAGGGCAGGTTGTGGCGGCATTCAAATTGAATGCAAGAGACTAGCCGCTGCTGATCAACGCGTCAGGTTTTCTTTGATGCCTTCAGGTAGTCAGCAAGCTTCTGATCGTCATTGGCTATATGGTTCAGCAGCCAATGAGAAATGAATTCCTCGATGTCGGATTTGACGAAATTGTTATTGGCGATATTTTTGGAGATGACTTCAAGCCGGTCGATCAAATCCAAATGCTGGCGGGTGTGCTCGTCCATATCAGGGTACTTTAGACGACGCATCTGGTTTTCCTCGTGTCCAAAATGGGTTCGCGTGTATTGATGGAGCCGCATTGAGCTTAGCGCCTGACCACCGCTCGTCGTCGCGGCAATGACAGCGGCAGCCCGCACAAAGAGTTCCTGATGCTGTTCGTCCATCGCCGCATCACCTACCTGGTATTTTTCGTTCCACGCAATCTCTTCAGAGGATTGCTGAATCATCGATTCGACCCAGCTGTGTGCCGAGGAATCGTCCACAAAGATCTTGCTGACGATGTCGGTATCAAGGTAGCACTTCAAATACAGGGGTGCCATCAAATGGCCGCCTTCGACTTCGCGTGGAAAAACAAGCGCAACAACTGGATTTGTTTCAGGATGGGTGTACCTTGCCTTCAGATACGCAGCGAAGTCACTAATGGCCGATGGCGAACCGAGCGCGCTGCGGTGGAAAGTAATGATTTGTCCCCATTTACCCTGCCGCACGAGCTTGGCAATCAATTCCTTGATCACGGACGGGATTGCGCCCACCAGCTCATTGTTAAATGGTCCGGTTGCTGCAGTGCGCAAAATCCGGCCTTCAATTCGATAAGTAATTTCTCCGTGTGCTTTAAAAGGACCTTTAAGCGCAACATCGGCAGTACTGCGTGTTTGTGGCATGGAATTCTCTTGTTTATTGGATTGGCGCATGTTCAGGTGATGCCCTGTCTCGCGCCTGTGTTGTTATTCCTAGCGTCCGTAACCTGACCCCCATGGCTTTGAAACCACCATGGAAAGCCTCAAAATTACCAACTTTGACCACTTCAACTGCATTATTTAACCAAGCTTGTCCTCAACGACAAAGGGATCTGGTATTTGTCCAAAATTCTCTTGAATTCTTTGCCACCGTTTCCTTTTAGCACCCTTTCTATATTGGCATCGAAGTCGATGCGGGCCTGCGTGTTTTTATCTTTCGGGAAGGCGATGTAGGACGTTACCGTTTCCACGGGGGGGTGTAACTCCAGAATATTGCCAGCCACCGAGGCGGCGCCATTGCCAAGTTCATACGCTGCCAGAAAGACGTTGCTGATGACCAAATCCACCCGGTTGCGACCTAGCTGCAGAAAGGAATCTGTGGGTGTGTACTCCTCACTGACTCTCAGCTCCGCTTTTTTTGCTGCAAATTTTTCACCGTAGTTCACCTTGAAAACCGTCGAAAACGAATGACCCTTTAGTTTGGACAAGTCCCCGTCAAACCGAATGCGAGACGTTTTTTGCGTATACAGGTTGATGGATTGGACCAAGAGGGGATGCTGGCTGAAATCTAGAAATTTCTCCCGTTCGGGCGTCTTGAAGATCGTAAATATGCAGTCCCTCTGCCCCTCTTGAATCAGCTTGAGTGAGCGGGCCCATGGCAAAATTTCCACCTCAACAGACCAACCGGCTGGCTCCAGGGCCAATTTCACCACGTCAACTGCGATTCCTTGTGCACGCTTGTCCGCGTCGGCAAACACCAGCGGTGGATATTCAAGCGACACACAACGCAATTTGCCGCCTGCGTCTGCCATGCTACTCGCGACAAGCAGGGCACCCGCAAGAACAGTGGCGGGGAGGGCGCGTGTGATGTCCATGCCTCCATTTTTGATCGAATCTCCAACCTTCTCCATTGGTGTTAGTACGTATTTTGCTTGTTCCGGCATCATGGCCGCGCAATGGTTATATAGTCCAACACAACATCTTTTTTGGAGTTTTGAATGCCCATTTGGCAACATCCGATTTCTGTCGAAGAGCTCACCCGCACCAGTCTGGACACGGCGGCCTCACATCTGGGCATTGAATTTGTGGAAGTGGGGGACGACTTCATCCGCGCCCGTGTGCCGGTGGATGCGCGCACGCGCCAGCCCTTTGGCCTGTTGCATGGCGGGGTCAGCGTGGTGCTGGCCGAAACGCTGGGCTCGGTGGCAGCCAACTATGCCTGCCCGGCAGGCCATCAGGCGGTGGGACTGGACATCAACGCCAATCACCTGCGTGGCGTGAAAAGTGGCTGGGTGACTGGCACCACCCGGCCCATTCATCTGGGTCGCACCACCCAGGTGTGGCAAATCGACATGGTCAATGAGGCAGGTGATCTGACCTGCGTGTCGCGCATCACCATGGCCATCCTGGCCCCAAAGTAGCGGCATGCAATAGAAAATCAGGCTTCACCCATTGATTTAAAAGGGTATGCAGCTCTATTATTTGTAGCGCGCCAGCAACCCACATGGCTGGAGTAAAGTGGAGGTGCTTATCGCTTGTGACCTCAAGACTCCGATTGATTCAAAAAAAGGGCATGCCATGTTTCCTGAATATCGCGACCTGATCACCCAGCTCAAATCGACTGACGCGCACTTTTCCAGTCTTTTTCAGCAGCACAACACGCTGGATCAACAGGTCAAACGCATGGTCTCACGCACCGACCCGGCCACACCTGAAGAAATCGAGCAACTCAAGAAAGAAAAACTGCATCTCAAAGACGAGCTCTACGCGCTCCTGAAAAAAAACGCGCAAGCCTGACACAAGGTGCCCGCACCGGGCAACTCACTGGTCGGCGTTGCGCGCCATTTTTTCGCTGTGCCAGTAAACATCGTCACCCACACTGCCGTCGGCACGGTGGCGGTTCAGTACCCGGGCCAGAACAAACATCAGGTCTGACAAGCGGTTGAGGTACTGGCGTGGCGTGTCTTTGAGTGCCTCCTGCCCTTCGAGCGCCACCACCGCACGCTCGGCGCGCCGTGCCACGGTACGGCACACATGGGCTAGCGACGCCGCGCGGGTACCTGCTGGCAAGATGAACTCCTGCAGCCTGGGCAAGGCGGCGTTGTGCACCGCCAGTGCCTCGTCCAGCGCCATTACCGCCTGGGGCTTGAGCAGTTCGAACCCCGGAATCGACAACTCGCCCCCCAGGTTGAACAGTTCATGCTGGATCGCCACCAACAGAGGGCGCACATCACTGGGCATGTCCTCGCACAGCAGCAAGCCAATGTGCGAGTTGAGCTCGTCCACATCACCCATGGCGTGCACACGCAAGCTGTCTTTTGACACCCGGGTGTTGTCGCCCAGGCCGGTGGTGCCGTTGTCCCCGGTGCGGGTGGCGATTTGTGTGAGACGGTTGCCCATGGTGTGTCCTTATTTGCAGAGATGGCTCAACGCGCCATTATCGGCATCCCTGCCCGTCGCGGACACTTTGGCGCGTTTGCCCGTGTGGCAGGTCCGGCCATTCAAAGCCGTTGACGTTGCCTTGAAGCGGGGCGGACAATGACCCCAACTCGTCGAAGCCCCTGGCACCGCTCGATCGTGTAGGTGTAGGTCCCGATCAAATTTCACAAATGGGCTTGATAAAGCGCCCATCGGGCCTACCTGAAGAACAAGGAGTCGCTTTCCTGCGTGGAGGTTTGTATGTTGTCTGTGCGTTCACCGGCCGGTGCCGGAAGTTTTTACCCACTGCAAACCGCCGCCTTGACCCACAAGGTGAAGGCGATGCTGGGCGCGGCAAAAGCTGAACCGGTCAGCGCTGCGGCGATACCGCCCAAGGCCATCATCGTGCCGCACGCTGGTTACATCTACTCTGGCACGACAGCCGCGCTGGCCTACCAGCGCCTGCAGGCCTGGCGCCAGCAGATTCACCGTGTGGTGTTGCTCGGTCCTGTGCATCGGGTGCCGGTGCGTGGCTTGGCACTGCCCGGGGTGGATGCCTTTGACACCCCACTTGGACGCATCCCGGTGGACCAGGCGGGTGTGGACATATTGAGCCATCTAAAGCAGGTGGTAACCAGCCCGGCAGCACATGCGCAGGAACATTCACTGGAAGTGCAACTGCCATTTTTACAAATGGTGCTGGAACATTTCACCCTGCTGCCGCTGGCGGTGGGTGATGCCACGGCCAGCGAAGTGGCCCAGGTGCTGGATGCGGTTTGGGGTGGCCCGGAGACCTTGATCGTCATCAGCTCGGACTTGTCGCACTATTTGCCATACGACAACGCCCAGGAAATGGACCGCAACACAGTGAACCACATGTTGCAACTTGACAGCCACATCACCCCTGCGCAGGCCTGTGGCGCTGCGCCTGTCAACGGCCTGCTGCTGGCTGCAGCGCAGCACCACCTCACGCCCGAGCTGCTGGGGCTGTGCAATTCTGGCGACACCGCTGGCGACAAAGGCCGTGTGGTCGGCTATGGCGCACTGGCCTTTCATGAGGCAACCCATCATGATGCACACTGAATGCGCCGCCTCAGGTATCGCAACTGACACTGCGGTGCCAACCCCACCCACCGATGCGCGCGGCCCCATCCTGTTGACCTTGGCACGTGCTGCCATCACCAACGCCTTGAGCGGCGCGGCGCAGGCCGATGCATCGGCGGCATGGCTGCAGGAGCCTGGTGCCTGCTTTGTCACCCTGACGCAGCAGGGCCAACTTCGCGGTTGTATTGGTTCGCTAGAAGCGCGCCGCAGCCTGCTGTCCGATGTTCGGGCCAACGCGGTGGCGGCTGCCATGCAGGACCCGCGCTTTGCGCCACTCACCGCAGCGGAATTGGCACACACACGCATAGAAGTGTCCGTGCTGTCACCCATGACCGCGATGACCTTCACCGATGAAGCCGACGCGCTGACCCAGTTGCGCCCCGGCGTGGATGGCGTGGTGTTCAGCTACCGGGGTAGGCGCAGCACCTTCTTGCCCCAAGTCTGGGAGCAGTTGCCCGATGCGGTCAGTTTCTTGACACACCTGAAGCAGAAAGCCTCTTTGGCCCCTGACTTTTGGGCACCCGGCGTACAACTGCAACGCTATACGGTGACAAAATTCAGCGAAGAATGTCCGTCATGAACATCCAGCACAGCGTTCACCAGTCTGATTACCCGGCACGCTATTGGCACTGGCGGGACGATGGCCGCCTGCAGTGCGACCTGTGTCCACGCGACTGCCGACTGCACGACAACCAGCGCGGCGCGTGCTTTGTACGCCAGCGTCTGGGCCAGCAAATGGTATTGACCACCTATGGTCGCTCGTCAGGCTTTTGCATCGACCCGATCGAAAAGAAGCCCCTGAACCACTTCTACCCCGGCTCCAGCGTGCTGTCGTTTGGCACGGCAGGCTGCAACCTGGTCTGCAAGTTCTGCCAGAACTGGGACATCAGCAAGGCGCACGACATGGACCGCCTGATGGACCAGGCTTCGCCCAAGGCAATAGCGCAGGCTGCCGCCCAAAACGGCTGCAAGAGTGTGGCCTTTACCTACAACGACCCGGTCATTTTTGCCGAATACGCCATGGACGTGGCCGATGCCTGCCACGCGCGCGGCATTCAGACTGTGGCCGTGACCGCCGGCTACATGCACGACCAGGCCCGACGCGACTTTTATGCCAAGATGGACGCAGCCAACGTCGACTTGAAGGCCTTCACCGACGACTTTTACTTCCGGTTCACCGGTTCACATCTGCAGCCGGTGCTCGACACCTTGCGCTACCTGGCGCACGAAACCCAGGTGTGGTTTGAGATAACCACCCTGCTGATTCCCGGCCACAACGATTCGGACGAAGAACTCACCGCCATGTGCCGCTGGCTTGTTGCCGAGCTTGGCGCAGAGGTGCCCCTGCATTTCTCGGCCTTCCACCCCGACTACAAAATGCCCGATGTACCCGCCACGCCGTTGGCCACGCTGGTGCGCGCGCGCCAGATCGCACGCCAGGCTGGCCTGCACCATGTGTACACCGGCAATGTGCACCACGTCGAAGGCGACACCACCTTTTGCCCGGCGTGTCAAAGCCCGCTGATCGTGCGTGATTGGTACCAAATTAACGCTTATCGGCTCGATGCCAGCGGCCACTGTCCGGACTGTGGCGCGCTACTGGCAGGTCGGTTTGATGCGCACGTGGGTCACTTCGGGCGTCAACGCATTCCGATCCATCTGGGTGACACAGGCTGAGGCTGCGCGTGCCGATAATGGGCGTTCTTCAGGAGACCCGTCATGCAAGTATCCCCACCATTTCCCGTTTTTTTGCCCGACATTCAGCCCCGCAACGTGCCCACGGCACTGATGGAGGCGCTGCAAGCGCGTTTTGGCCCACAATTTTCCAGTGCGCTGGTGGTGCGGGAACAGCATGGCCGTGACGAGTCGGCTTTCAGCGTGCCACCGCCAGACGCCGTGGTGTTTGCGCAAAGCACGCAGGATGTCAGCGATGCGGCCAAGCTGGCTGCGCAGCACAAGGTGCCGGTAATCCCGTTTGGCGTGGGTTCTTCGCTGGAAGGCCACCTGCTGGCGGTGCAGGGTGGCGTCAGCATCGACGTGAGCCGCATGAACCAGGTGCTGGCCATCCATGCCGAAGACTTGACGGTGACGGTGCAACCCGGCGTGACACGCAGCCAGCTCAACGCGGCGATCAAGTCCACCGGCCTGTTTTTCCCGATCGACCCCGGCGCGGACGCCACCATTGGCGGCATGAGTGCCACCCGCGCCAGCGGCACCAACGCCGTGCGCTACGGCACCATGCGCGAAAACGTGCTGGCGCTGGAAATGGTCACCGCCAGCGGCGAGGTGATCCGCACCGGCACCCGCGCCAAAAAAAGCAGCGCCGGTTACGACCTGACCCGCCTGATGGTGGGCAGCGAAGGCACGCTGGGCATCCTCACCGAAGTGACCGTCAAACTCTACCCGCTGCCCGAGAGCGTGATGGCCGCCACCGTCAGCTTCAACAGCCTGGCCGATGCGGTCAACACCACCATCCAGATCATCCAGCTGGGGGTGCCGATTGCCCGCTGCGAACTGCTGGACGCCAACACCATCCGCATGGTGAACGCGCACTCCAAACTCACGCTGCGTGAAGGGGCCATGCTGCTGATGGAATTCCACGGCTCACCGGCGGGGGTCAAGGAACAGGTGGAAACCGTGCAAGCCATTGCCGACGAACACGGGGGGCAGACGTTCGAGTGGGCCAGCTCACCCGAAGAACGCACCCGCTTGTGGACGGCACGACACAACGCCTACTTTGCCGGCATCCAGTCGCGCCCCGGTTGCAAAGCCATCACCACCGACACCTGCGTGCCGATCTCGCACCTGGCCGATGCGCTGCTGGACTCTGTGCTGGAGGCCGAACAGAGCGGTCTGACTTACTTTCTGGTCGGCCATGTGGGTGACGGTAATTTCCACATGGGCTATTTGATTGACCCCGATCAACCGCAGGAACGCGAGCTGGCCGAAACCCTCAACCAGCAACTGGTGCGCCGTGCCCTGAAGCTGGGCGGCACCTGCACCGGCGAACACGGCGTGGGGCTGCACAAGATGGGTTTTCTGGTTGAAGAAACCGGCGCGGGTGCCGTCGCCATGATGCGAGCCATCAAACAGGCGCTGGATCCGCACAACATCATGAATCCCGGGAACATGTTTACGCTATAGTTGTTATCGTGTCTTGCGCTTATTTTACGAGGGCTAGATGCGTATTTAGCCTGAACTACTTGCCATCATCCAGTGATGATGTCGGGTTTCAAGCCACGCACGGATACTTGGCCTATTTGTATCTGCGTCAGGCTTTACGCTCTGTCTTCACTGCCTTCTTCTCAGCCTTGGGCGGCAGAAAATGATCACCCGACACCACCGACTTGCCGGTCTGACTCATCAGTGAGGTAATTTTTGCCATCAGCAGCGGGTAATTTCAGTCGGTGACAATTTGTCACCGACTCACTGCCTTCCTTGCTCAGGCGCTCTCGGAGCTTGTTCCAGTACTTGCGCGCTGTCTGGTAATAGCCCTGCTGGGTCAGCACCTACACCACATCAATCACTGAAAACCACCAGGTTTCCGCGTCTTCGTCGTACACGCGGCGGATGGATTGGCCGTCGAAATCGGTGGGCAGGATTTTCATATGTTCAGTCCTTCGAATGGTGCAGCTTCACCTTGTGAACGCTGTTGATTTGTGGCTAGCTTACGCCCCCACAGGTCCACCAGATGACCCTCTGCCCCACCCCTTAAAAATATTTTCCAACTAGCCTTGTCACCACAACCCCGGCTGTGCGGTTCATCGCGTCTCCCTGGTTGACACGATGGCATTATGATTTGCGGTCCGCACAGGCTTAAACTAGCTTTGTCATCTACGCCATTCGAATGCTATTTTTTGTATAGCTGTTGACGCTTATTACATAGGGGCTAGAGGCATTTTTTAACATGTATACCCAGCATTTTGGCCTGACCCAGGACCCGTTCTCCATTGCCCCGGACCCTCGCTTTCTGTTCATGAGCGAGCGCCACCGCGAGGCGTTGGCGCACCTGCTGTACGGCGTGACCGGCCCGAGCCAGTCCGCCGCAGGCATGGGTGGTGGCTTTGTGTTGCTCACCGGGGACATTGGTGCAGGCAAAACCACCATTTGCCGCTGCTTTCTGGAACAAATTCCCTCCGCCTGCCACGTCGCCTACATCGTCAACCCCAAGCTCAATGTGGTCGAGCTGCTGCAGACCATCTGCGACGAGTTCCACATCAGCGTGTCAGGTGCAGGCGCATCGCCCAAGGCCTGCATCGATGCGCTGAATGCCTTCCTGCTGCAGGCCCACGCCAACGGGCAAGGCTGCGTGTTGATCGTTGACGAAGCCCAAAACTTGGCCGCCGACGTGCTGGAACAACTGCGCCTGCTGACCAACCTGGAAACCAGCGAGCGCAAGCTGCTGCAAATTGTGCTGATTGGCCAGCCCGAGCTGCGCATCATGCTGGCCACCCCCGGGCTGGAGCAGTTGGCACAGCGGGTAATTGCGCGGTTTCACCTTGAGGCACTCGACCAGAAGGAAACCAGGCAGTACATCGAACACCGCCTCGGTGTGGCGGGCCACAAAGGCGGCCTGCCATTTGATGCCCGGGCGCTCAAACGCATCTTCCACCTGACCCGTGGCGTGCCAAGACGCGTCAACCTGCTGTGCGGCCGCGCGCTATTAGGGGCTTGGGCCAATGGCCAGGCGCGCGTGGACAAGGCCATCGTTGACCGCGCATCCACCGAAGTGTTTGGCCCCGATCTGGCGAGCCACACGGGTTGGTTGGCGCAGCACAAAGCCGCTGTGGCAAGCGCCGTGGTGCTGATGCTGACCGCCTCTGCGGTGGCTGGTTGGGTGCTGTGGCGCAGTGAAAACAGCCATGCGCCAGTGGCAAGCCAGAGCGCGCAGGCCGCGGCCAAGGTCACCGCCGATGCCACGGTCCCGCCCGCAAGCCAGCCGGCTTCAAGCGCTGTGGCCGTACCCCATCAGCCCAACGAGGTTCCTGCCGTGGAACAGCGCACACATGAAGACGGTGCGTCGCTGTTGCCAAAACTGCCGCGCGATATCAACAGCGCCTGGCTTGAACTGGCCCGGGTGTGGCAATTACCCCCGCTGCAGGGTTCACCCTGCACCGCAAGCGAGCTCAAACCGTGGCAATGCCATCAGGTAGGCAAACTCACCCTGCCCCAGTTGCGCCAGCTGGGTCGCCCAGGCATCCTCACCCTGGTGGCGGGCAATGACGCGCCGGTCTACGCCGTGCTGGTGGGATTGTCTGAACACACGGCCACCGTGCAGATCGACGGCCAGCAAAGTGTGATCGACACCCTGGCACTGAGCAAGCTGTGGCAAGGTGACTTTGCCACCTACTGGAAGCCACCGGCGGGTTACACGCCTGGTTTGAACGGCAGCAGCGCCGCGCCCGTGCTGGCCGAGTTGGCCCGCCAGTTGGCACTTCTTGAAGGCGCGCCTGTGTCGGCTGCGCCAGCCTCTGCCCCGGTTCTGGATGCAGAACTGAAGCAACGCGTGCGCGCTTTCCAACTCGCCCTGGGTTTGACCTCGGACGGGCTGCCCGGCCCTTTGACCTTCATGCAGATCGAGCGGGCCAGGGGCCTGACCAAGCCCAGCCTGCTCACCGAACCCCGTTGAAGCCATGTCCTACATCCTAGATGCCCTTAAACGCGCCGACGCCGAACGCACACGTGGTGCCGTGCCGGGGCTGCACACCCGGCCAACGGCAAGCCCGCGCGGCACGGACAGCCCTGTGTCCAAACCGCTGTGGTGGCTGGCTGGTGCCGTGCTGCTGGGCGCAGTCGCCGCGCTGGGCCTGTGGCGCTGGCAAGCGCCGGTACAGGCACCGGCTGTGCCAACACCCGCGCCAATGACCAACGCCCAAACCGTGCCACCCCCGCCTCTGAACACCGCTGCGGTGGCCTTGCCTACCCAAATGCCAACGCCCGCACCCGCTGCCCCGACAGCCCTGTCAGCGGCGACACCCCCAGTCACACCGACCGAAGCTGTTGCGCCAGCAAATACCCCCGCAGCCATCGCGCCGCTGCATGCCGTGGCAAAACCGGTGCCAATTGCGCCCGCCTCCGCGCCCAACGCAGCCGGAGCAGCACGCGCGGCACCAGTGCCTTCTCGCAACGAGCTGCCCGAAGAACTGCGCAACCAGATACCGGCGCTGACCATCACCGGCTCGGTCTACGCTGACGACCCCCGCAAACGCTTGCTGCTGATCAACAACCAGGTCTTGCCACAGGGCAGCCAGGTGGCTCCCGGTGTCACGCTTGAAGAAATTCAACCCCACACCGTGGTCTTCAGTTTTCAGGATGTACGGTTCCGTGTGACCTACTGAACGTCCACCGCTGCGATGGCGTTGGAGTACCATCTTTCTTTTTAATGAACCACCTGACCATGAAACACTTTATTGCCTTGATGCTTGTGCTTTGTAATGCCGCCTTCTGGAGCGCCCCGGCAAGTGCCGCACCTTCCCTCCAGGGCGAAGTGCTTGAAATCAAGAACGTCGACAACTACACCTACGTCCGTCTGAAAACCAGCACAGGCGAAACCTGGGCTGCGGTCCCCACAGCGGCGCTCAAGCCCGGTGCCAAGGTGACTGTCGAAAACGCGATGGAGATGCATAATTTCGAGAGCAAGTCGCTGAAGAAAACCTTCCCAGTCGTCTATTTCGGAACCTTGGGCGGTGCTGCTGGCGCACCCGCAGCCCAGTCGGGTATGGCAAGTGCCAGCCCGGCCAAAGGCGAAGCCGCCAAAGAGGTCAAGGTACCCAAGGCAACCGGTCCGCTGGCCCGTACCGTGGCTGAAATCATCGGCAAACGCACCGAACTCAAAGACAAACCGGTACTGCTTCACGCCCAGGTCGTGAAATTCAACGGCGGCATCATGGACAAGAACTGGATCCACCTGCGTGACGGCTCTGGCAGT
>CAIOAQ010000562.1 GCA_903856025.1 uncultured beta proteobacterium | reverse complement strand
GGCCAACCCCGGCGGCTTGATCAAGCCGGGCATGTTTGCGCAGGTGCAATTGCAGGTCGCAGCCCGGGCGGAGGGTATCACCGTGCCGGTGTCTGCGGTGATTGACAGTGGCACACGCCAGATGGTGCTGGTGCAACTCAAAGAGGGACGTTACGAGCCTCGTGAAGTCAAGCTGGGAGCCCGCAGCGACAGCTACATTGAAGTGCTCAGTGGCGTCCAGGAAGGCGAACAAGTAGTCGTGGCCGCCAACTTTTTGATCGATGCCGAAAGCAACCTGAAGGCAGCGGTGGGCGGTTTTGCAAGCGCACCAAGCTCAGCAGCTTCAGCAGCATCCACCACGTCGTCCGCAGCGCCAGCCGCCGCAGGCCACCACGCCGAAGGGACGGTTCAAGAAGTTGACCGCAAGACAGGCACGGTCAGTCTGGCGCATGGCCCGATAGCCAGCCTGAAGTGGCCCGCGATGACGATGGAGTTCAAGGCAGCCAATGAGACCTTGCTCAACACCCTCAAGCCCGGTGCCAAAGTTGCCGTGGAATTTGTCGAGCGTGCGCCGGGCGAATGGGTCATCACCAGCGCCAAACTGCTGACTGCGCAATAACCGGACCGCATCATGCTTTCAAAAATCATCGACTGGTCAGGCCGCAACCGCTTTCTGGTGCTGCTGGCCACGCTGTTCATCGTGCTCGGCGGCATCTTTGCCGTGCTGCGCACCCCGATTGACGCACTGCCGGATTTGTCTGATGTGCAGGTCATCGTCTACACCGAGGTCCCAGGTCAGGCACCGCAGGTGGTGGAAGACCAGGTGACGTACCCCTTGACGACTTCCATGTTGTCGGTGCCCAAGTCGAAAGTGGTGCGTGGTTTCTCGTTCTTTGGCGCGTCATTTGTGTACATTATTTTTGAGGACGGTACCGACATTTACTGGGCGCGTTCACGCGTGCTGGAGTATTTGAACTTCGCCTCCAGCCGCATGCCCAAAGGCATCACCCCACAGATCGGGCCCGATGCCACCGGAGTCGGCTGGGTCTATGAATATGTGCTGTTGGCCAAGGACAAAACACTGGCCGAGTTGCGCTCAATCCAGGACTGGTATGTGCGCTACCAGTTGTCCAAGGCGCATGGCGTGGCTGAGGTGGCCTCGATTGGTGGCTTTGTGCAGACCTACCAGGTGACGGTCGATCCGGTCAAGCTGCGCTCTTACGGCATCCCGTTGATGAAGGTGGCGCAAGTTATCCGCGACTCCAACCGCGATGTGGGTGGCCGCGCCGTCGAAATGGCCGAAACCGAGTACATGGTGCGCGGCAAGGGCTACCTGCGGGGCAAGGGCGACATCGAGATGCTGGTGGTCAAGGCCGACAAGGGCACGCCGGTACTGATCCGGGATATTGCGCGGGTTGAACTGGTGCCCGACGAGCGTCGTGGCTTGACGGAATTGAATGGCGAGGGTGAAGTGGTGTCAGGCATTGCCATGGCCCGCTACGGCGAAAACGCGTTGGAAGTCATCGCCAATCTCAAAGCCAAAGTCGCTGAAATTGGCCCCGGTCTGCCACCAGGGGTCACCGTCCAACCGGTCTATGACCGTTCTGAACTGATCAACCGGGCCATCGAAACTCTGAAACACACGCTGCTTGAAGAGTCGTTGATCGTCGCTGCGGTGTGTGTGGTGTTTCTGCTGCATGTGCGCAGCGCGCTGGTGGCAATTCTGATGCTGCCGGTGGGAATTTTGATGGCCTTCATTGCCATGCGTTTGCTGGGCATGAGTTCCAACCTGATGAGCCTGGGCGGTATTGCCATTGCCATTGGCGCGATGATTGATGCGGCCATTGTGATGATCGAGAACGCTCACAAGCACCTAGAGCGTCTGCCAGAAGATCACAGCACCGACGATCGCTTCGATGCCATGCTGGCAGCCTGTAAAGAGGTTGGCCCTGCGCTGTTTTTCTCATTGCTGATCATCACCGTGTCGTTCCTGCCGGTGTTCAGCCTGGAAGGGCAAGAGGGGCGACTGTTTTCACCACTGGCCTACACCAAAACGTTTTCGATGGCCAGCGCTGCGCTGCTGTCGGTGACTCTGGTGCCGGTGCTGATGCTGCTGTTCATTCGCGGCAAGGTCATGCCAGAGGCCAAAAATCCGGTGAATCGTGTGCTCATTTGGGCTTATCGCCCTCTGATTGCGGGTGTATTGCGCTATAAAAAAGTGACTATCCTGCTGGCCGTCATGGTGTTGGGTGCGTCGTATTACCCGGCTTCCAAACTGGGCTCGGAGTTCATGCCAACCCTCAATGAAGGCAGCCTGCTTTACATGCCCGCATCGTTGCCTGGTATGTCCATCACCAAAGCTGCCGAGCTGTTGCAAACCCAGGACAAGATCATCAAGAGCTTTCCCGAAGTGGCATC
>CAIOAQ010000561.1 GCA_903856025.1 uncultured beta proteobacterium | reverse complement strand
TGTTTCCTGAACTCGACGGTGCCAACGCCTTTATCGAGGTCGGCCAAACGCTGGATTTGATCGAATCGTTGCAGCCGTGCGTCGTCATTCCCGGCCACGGTCCAGCATTCAGCGATGTGGCGGATGCCCTGGCGCGCGCCCGCAAGCGACTGGCCAGTTTTGTGGCCGACCCCGCTAAACACCTGCACTACGCGGCCAAGGTATTGATCAAATTCAAACTGCTTGAAGCACAGCGCATGGATGGGCAGGCACTGCTGGCTTGGGCCCATGCCACCGACATCGTGGCCCGCGTCCATCAGAGTGATGCCCCGGCCACGAATTTTGATACGTGGATCGATCAGTTGGTCACGGAGCTGGTGCGCAGCGGCTCCGCCCTGCGCGACCAGCACACCATCCACAACGCCAATTGATCAGCCTAAACGCAAACCGGTTTGTGCGTCAAACCAGTTGTTGTGGTTGCCGCTGACTGTCATGCCCACGGTGTCACCCACTTTGACCTGGGTGCTGGGCGGCGTGCGCACGGTGATCAAGCCCACAGCGGTCTTGATCACCACGTAGGTGTCCGCCCCGGTGGGTTCCACCAGCATGACCTGGCCGCGCCAGGCGGCCTCATCACTCAGGTGGATGTGCTCCGGGCGCTGGCCCAGCGTGACTTTTCCAGTAGTGGGGCATGGCACCTGCAAACTGCCGCCTTCAAAGGAAAATAGACTACCACCCCCCGTACTACTTGCGCTACCCGCTATGAAGTTCATAGTGGGTGAGCCAATGAAGCCCGCCACATAGGTATTGGCCGGGCGGCGGTAGATGTCGTCGGGCGTGCCAATTTGCTGCAGGATGCCGTCTTTCATCACCGCGATACGGCTTCCGAGTGTCATGGCTTCGATCTGGTCGTGGGTCACGTACACACTGGTGATGCCTGACACTTGGTGCAGGCGCTTGATCTCGGCACGCATTTCCACACGCAGCTTGGCATCCAGATTACTCAAGGGCTCATCAAACAAAAACAGCTGCGGGTCGCGCGCCAGGGCACGCCCCATGGCCACACGCTGGCGCTGCCCGCCAGAGAGTTGCGCCGGTCGGCGGTCCAGCAGGTGCTCAATTTGCAGCATGGCGGCCACCTCTTGGATGCGCTTTTTGCGCACCTCCAGCGGCACCTTGCGCATCTCCAGCGCAAAACCGATGTTGTCGGCCACACTCATGGTCGGGTACAGCGCGTAGCTCTGGAACACCATGGCAATGTCGCGCTGGGCCGGTGCTACGCCGATGACGTTCTTGCCCGCAATTTTGAGCTCGCCTTCGGTCGGGTCTTCCAGACCGGCAATGATGTTGAGCAGGGTGGACTTGCCGCAACCCGAGGGGCCGACCAGAATCAAAAACTCGCCGGGGGCGACTTCAATGTCGATTTTTTTGAGAACTTCAACCGCTTTGTCGGCCTTGCCGAAAACCTTGCGAATACCTGCAATGTGGAGTGCTGCTGCCATGATTGTTTATCCTTTCACAGCGCCAGCTGTGAGACCTTTGACGAAATATTGACCGGCCAGCACATACACCAGCATGGTGGGCAGACCGGCGATGATGGCTGCGGCCATGTCCACGTTGTAGCTTTTGACGCTGCTGGTGGTGTTGGCCATGTTGTTCAAGCCGACCGTGATGGGCTTGCTGTCCGCGCCGCTGAAGGCCACGCCAAACAGGAAGTCGTTCCAGATGTTGGTGAACTGCCAGATCAGGGTGACCATCAGGATCGGCGTGGACATCGGGATCACGATGCGGTAAAAAATGCGCCAGAACCCTGCGCCGTCCATGCGTGCCGCATTGACCAGCTCACGCGGGATGGCGGTGTAGTAGTTTCTGAAAAACAGCGTGGTCCCGGCCATGCCCGCCAGACAATGCACCAGCACCAGACCGCCAATCGAACTGGACAGGCCCAGATAACCCAGCACCTGGCTCATGGGCAACAGCACCACCTGGAATGGCATGAACACGCCAAACAGGATGAAGCCAAACAACAAGTCACTGCCCTTGAACTTCCACATGCTCAGCACGTAGCCGTTGATGGCCCCCCAGGCGGTGGAAATCAACACTGCCGGCACGGCCATCATCACCGAGTTCCAGAAATAGGGTTTCAGCCCCCGGCAATCCACGCCGGTGCAAGCGGTGGACCAGGCCAGTTGCCAGGATTCGAAGTTCAGCCCATGCGGCAAGCTCATCAGATTGCCCGAGCGAATTTGATCGGCATCCTTGAAACTGGTGGCCAGCATCACGTACAGCGGTGCCAGAAAGAAGAAGGCGGCAATGCCCAGCACGGCATAGACCGCAAAACGCGAAAGATTTTTGGTGTTCATGGTCAATCCCGGGTCAATGCTCATGCGGCTTGGACCGCAACTCGCTGTACAGGTAGGGCACCACAATGGCGGCCACCATGGCCAGCATCATGGTGGCACTGGCTGCGCCCAAGCCAATCTGGCCGCGCGTAAAGCTCATGGTGAACATGAAGGTGGCGGGCACGTCAGACGCGTAACCTGGACCACCGGCAGTGAGCGCCATCACCAGATCGAAGGCTTTGATAGACAGGTGCGACAACACCAGAATGGTGGAAAACACCACCGGGCGCAAGATCGGCAAAATGATGCGCCAGTAAATGCGCGGCAAAGAGGCACCGTCGATCTGCGCCGCCTTGATGATGCTGTCGTCAATGCCGCGCAGGCCCGCCAGAAACAGCGCCATGGCAAACCCGGCGGATTGCCAGATGCCGGCAATTACCACGCAGTAGATGGCGGTGTCACTTTGCACCAGCCAGTCAAAACTGAAAGTTGCCCAGCCCAGGTCGTGCATCAGTTTTTCCAACCCCAGGCTAGGGTTCAAAATCCATTTCCATGCGGTGCCGGTCACGATGAACGACAACGCCATGGGGTACAAATAAATGGTGCGAATCACGCCTTCAAAACGGATTTTCTGGTCCAAAAATATGGCCAACACCATACCCAGCAGCATCGAGCCGCCGACATACAGCACACTGAAGATCCCCAGGTTTTTAAGGGCCACATACCAGCGGTCCATTTCCCACAACTTGACGTACTGCGCCAGCCCAACGAACTCGCTGTAGTTGGGCAGCATGCGCGAATTGGTCACGGACAACACGCCGTTCCAGATCATGAAACCGTAGATAAAGGCAAACCC
>CAIOAQ010000560.1 GCA_903856025.1 uncultured beta proteobacterium | reverse complement strand
GCGTTGCTGTCACGGGCATTGGCCTCGTGTCTCCGCTCGGTTGCACCGCCGCTGAGGTTTTTGACAACGCCTCCAGCGGCCGCTCCGGTGTTCGGCGTCTTGATGTTCCGTTTGCCCATCGGCTTGTTGCTCCGCTGGCGGCCACCGTGCAATTTGACGGCGCTGCGCATTTTGAGCCCGCCAAGCTGCGCATGTTGGATCGGTCCGGGCAGTTTGCAGTGGTTGCCGCCCGGCAGGCATTTGCCGATGCCTGCTGCGATTGCGAAGCCATTGACCGGAGTCGAGTTGGCACCTTCGTTGGCTCTGGTATGGGTGGATCTCAATCCAACGACGACGGTTACAAAACACTTTATGGCGAGGACTCGGACCGGATCAAACCGTTCACGGTCTTGATGGGGATGCACAACGCCAGCGCGGCCTGGATCGCCATCGAAAACAAACTGCTGGGCCCAAGTTTGACGTATTCAACCGCCTGCTCATCTTCTGCAGTGGCCATGGGTGAAGCGTGGCTGCGGGTGGCCAGCGGCAGCCTCGATATGGCCATAGCTGGTGGGTCAGAGGCACCGCTCTCATTTGGCTCCATGAAGGCCTGGGAGGCGCTGCGCACGCTGGCTAGCATGGATGTGGGGCAACCATCGGCTTCATGTAAGCCCTTCTCAAAGAACCGAAGCGGCATGGTGTTGGGTGAAGGCGCGGCGATGGTTGTGCTTGAATCGTGGGACAACGCGGTTGCACGTGGTGCCAAGATTCATGGAGAGATACTAGGATATGGATTGACAACAGACATCGGCCACATCACCCGCCCCAGCGTGGAGGGGCAAGCTGCAGCCATGTGGGCAGCCTTGCACTCGGCGTCACTGGTACCAGCGGAGATTGATGCAATCAATGCCCACGGCACTGGCACACTGGCCAATGACGTTGTAGAGACCGCAGCCATCAAGGCCGTGTTTGGGGGGCAGGCGTATCGCATCCCCATCAGTGCGACAAAGGCGATGCATGGCCATCTGCTGGGCGCTGCGGGGGCATTGGAGTGCGTCTTGTCTCTGCTGGCAATGCAGCATTCGGCTGCCTTACCAACCATGCATCTGGATACGCCGGACCCGGAATGCGACCTTGACTATGTGCCTAACGCGACCCGAACCAGGGTAGATGTTAGAACCATGCTGTCGAACTCGTTTGCATTTGGAGGCACGAATGCGGTACTTGTATTGCGTGCAGCGCACTAGCGCCTAGCAAAGGCCCGTCGTGTTGAGTCAATGTTCCACTCATTCTCGTTCTCTTGGGAGTTGGCCCTTGCGGTGTGTGCGTCTCCGTACAGACTCTTTCCTACTAAATTTCGACAATCGTGCCTGGACAGCCAAATCTCGCTCCCGATTTGCGAACAAACTGCAATTTGGGTGTGTGCCAATATTGAACCGAAGACGGTCAAGAAGTTAAACCGCATTCAATTGCCTCTTCTTGCTTGAAGTTCCACTGTCATGACAAGGAAGGAAACCCAATGAGCGCAAAAAGTCCTACGGTTGAGTTTGAACACGTGGCATGCAAGATGTGCATGAAAGAAATACCAATATCCGAGGCCATCGTGCCAGAGGCAACCGAATACGTCGCCTATTTTTGTGGTGTTGAATGCTATGACAGGTGGCGAAAACAGCCAGACAATTTGTCCATACAAGACGACATACCAACCTCCTCGATGCCGCTATGAACGGATTTCAAATCATCACGATGGTGGGAGCAGGGCTTTTCGCGGCCAGCTCACTATGGGCGCAGGATGCAGCACAGAGCCCGGCTGCTGGCTACAGCATTCACATCCTGGCGCCCCATCGCCACGAGGACGGTACAGTGCACGGCCCTTACCACCACTATTGCAAGGTCATCAAGCCGGAAGTCATGCAGTGCATGATCTTCATGTCCACCGATCCAGATGCAGAGCTGGTCGAAATTGAATACTTCATCGACAAGAAGCTGGTTCGCAGCAACGTGACTTTGGAGCAGTGGAACCGGCATTACCACGACCATGCCGCTGAGGTGGCGAGCGGCAGCGTACAGGTGCTCGATACCACCCCGCAGCAGGCCAAAGAGATTGCGGCTGCCGCATCCAAGACCGATGGCATCATTTTTCATCTGTGGCCGATGGGAAGCAAAGTCCCCAACGGCGACGTTACCTTTCCGACGGCCATCGGCCACAAGCCCGTAGCGAAGCTACTCATCCCGGATTAGGGATGTAATTC
>CAIOAQ010000559.1 GCA_903856025.1 uncultured beta proteobacterium | reverse complement strand
TCATAAAATCCTCTATTGGGTTGAGACGCTATTAACGTTTTTAGCATGTTACAGCTGGTGCAAAGTGCCTTGCACCATTGCCAGCCCACTGAATTTAGATTTTTTGAAGCCGGTGGCTATTGGCATCGAGCCGAAAATACGTGACAAAGTTAAAGGTCAAACAATAATCCAGAGGATTTCGGCTTTGGCGTACGGCAATGTCATCACCCCGAGGGAAAGTCATCACATTACAGATGTCAGACGGCATCGACGCCAAGTCAGCAGCAACCTGATGGTGAGCAGTGAACTTACTATTGCATCAATTCAGATTGAATGGAAAGGATATCTATGAAATTTCAGCAAGACTTGTATCAATACTGGCCATTTTTGGCACTGGCACTTTGGTTTGGTTACAAGTGGTTGAACTCCAGACGCATCGTGGCCATGCTGCCAGAACTTAAGAAAAAGGGTGCCTTGTTTGTTGACGTGCGATCAGCCGGGGAATTTGCAATTAGCAACGCTCCGGGAACAGTCAACATCCCCCTTCCTGAGCTAGGCAATAGACTGGCTGAGATACCTAGGGCATCGCCTGTAGTATTGTGCTGCGCAAGTGGAACGCGTAGTGGCATGGCAAAGCTTTTGCTCAAGAAGAACGGCTATAAGCAGGTATATAACATCGGCACGTGGGGCAAGTTGCTGGAGTGATGTCCATTCCTTGAACATCTTCAGACAAAATAGTTTTTCAAACCTCACGCTGACTGGCATGTCACTGCTGCGCCCGGCAGCATCGCTCCAACTGCATCGCCAGGACCGCCTCAGAAATTAGTCCTTGATGGCTATAAACCAACTGCCCATTGATGCCATAAATGAGAGTCATGGGCAACGCTGTGGAATCCATGGCTTTACCCATCAAGTTACTCTCATCCACCAGAACATGATCAAGATGAAAGGGAACCATGCGCAGGTATCGGCGAACAATATCCAACGACTCCCCTTGGTTCACAAACACAAAATTGACGTTTGAATGAAGAGTCTGCGCGCGGGCAAGCGCGGGCATCTCGCGTTGACACGGTGGGCACCATGTTGCCCACATGTTGACCACCATCGCTCGACCATCCGCGTGTGTCGGCAACTGTGTTGGCTTGCCGTCCATATCCACTAAACTTATGGCAGGTGCAAACTGAAGCGGCGGCGTCCCAGTCCATCCAGTTGCCTGGAAAACGGTCCACACACCAATGCCTGCAAAGAGGCCAACAAACAGGGGCATCAACAACGCGGGCCGCTGCCGTATCCGCCACGTGGCCATCAGGCAGGCAGCAATTAGTGCTGACCAAATATCAATGCCGCCATCGCGGATGTCGAATATTGACCATGGGTTATCCTGATATGCGGAGAACCAGATTGCTATAAACACCGCCCGCCCCGTAGGCAGCGCGACCAGTGCCATATCGAACATGACGTTGGAAATGCCTATCCGCCGCTTTCTGCCAACCACCCAACCAATTCCGATAGCAAAGAATGCGCATGCAAGCGCAAGAATGTGCGCCATTTGAAACGCCAATGAGCCAATGTTCACGTTCATGTAATATTTATCGCTCAAAAAGGGCGGCGCACACAGGTTATGTGCCCGTATGGACACCCGCATGCGCCCTTTTTCAGTCTGGCAAACAAAATCACCCCTATATCTGAGCCTCTACCCGGCGCCTGCCTGAAAATGCGGATCAATGGCATTGGAGGCTAAGCGCCTTTCGAACTCAGCAAGTCTTGCAGCCTGAATCCATGCGTTTTTGATAGCCTGCAAGAACGTGCTTGACCAATTTCAGCGGAAAATTCCTAATGGGCACGGGCAAAACCCCCGAAGTCTTGAATGAAAAGGCAGCAGCCCATCGCGTGAAAGGCCGCAGCCAGCCTGTCGCTTGAAGAAATTCCTTTTGTTGTTCGCTGTTCATCATTTTTTTAATCCTGGTTTACGCGCGAGCGTATGTGCCTACGTTTCCTGCCTGCTGATCAAGTGATCACAGCTCACTTTCAAAGCTTGGGGAAACCTTCTATGAAGGGCAAATTTGCATTACCCTTTAGTTTCAATGATGTTAGCAAACTCAAATCATCAACGTACCTGACCACAATGAAGCGGGCTGATACAGTCAAACGCGTCCAAGCACCGAAAAAGGTCCAATGACGTGAGGTCCCCCTGAAAAATGGTGATGCTTAGCAACAAGGCATAGTAAATAGCACGTTTCTTGACAAATGCATATTCCGGCCAATAGAGCCAGCCGATCCGATGCAAAGTAGCCACTGATTCCAGTGACGTCCGCGCCAGTCATTCTGGTTCAAAAATGCCACTCGTGCGATCTCACATCACCGAAACCGTAGATTTGCAAGACTGGTTCCAAACGTTGATCAGCCCAAAATCATCGCCACAAAGCAGCCACCCAAATTTCGTGAGGTTGAAAATATGATTTGTCGTCTCACCAAATGTCGGAGATCGATTGAAATCGATCTCCCTCGACTGACTGCGCAGAATGCAATCGGCTGCAAGTTCTCGCGCCTCCGACCGTCAACCAAGAAATCCAGGTCGTGCATCAAGAGCGACAGCTTGGTCAGTGCGTCGCACATGGCCTCCATGTCTTTCACCAGTTGCTGCTCCAACTCCATACGCGACTGCATCTGCCGTGAACTTTCCATAAGTTCTCACCAGCGCTGGCTGCCCCAATCAATAGGGCCGGAAGTTGTTACTGCGCTCAGATCGCATAGCGGCAGCGGTCACTGGGGACGCGAGTTGGGGAGGAGTGACACGGTGCCGGGAAGTATTCTCCAAGCGAGCGTATGATTTTGCTGAACCATCTCCCACATTGAAAAACGCAATGCTGTCTTGCAACTGTTTGGCCTGACTTGAGAGTTCTTCACTGGTGGCGGCCAACTCTTCACTGGCGCTGGCGTTTTGCTGTGTGGCTTTGCTGAGTTGCCCCATGGCGCCGCCAATTTGCACCACCGATTCGCTTTGTTCGTTGCTGGCTGCGGCAATTTCCTGCACCAGTTCGCTGGTCTTTTGGATGCTGGGCACGATTTCGTCGAGCAGTTGGCCTGCACGTTCAGCCATAGACACACTTTGCTGGGCCAGTGTACTGATTTCCCGCGCCGCGACCTGGCTGCGTTCGGCAAGTTTGCGCACCTCGGTGGCCACCACGGCAAAGCCGCGCCCGTGTTCGCCCGCGCGTGCGGCCTCGATGGCGGCGTTGAGCGCGAGCAGATTGGTCTGATAGGCGATGTCATCCACGATGCTGATCTTGGCAGCAATCTGCCTCATGGCCTGCATGGTTTGCGTCACGGCGCGCCCTCCTTCTGAAGCTTCCTTGCTGGTCTTGGTGGCCATGCCGTCGGTGACCTTGGCGTTATCGCTGTTTTGGCTGATGGACGCCGACATCACACCCACCGACTCAGTGGTCTGTTCCACATTGGCCGCCTGCTCGCTTGAGGACTGAGACAGCGCTTGTGCAGTAGCACTAACCTGAGAAGCCGCATTGCTGAGCGCGTCCGACGCGGCGCGCACCTCGCCAATGACACGCGTGAGGTTTTGTGCCGTCTCATTGGCACTATCGGTGACCTTGGCAAACAGGCCCTCATAGTTGCGGTTGATGCGTTGCGTGAGGTCGCCTTCGGCAAAAGCGCTGAGAACCTCAGCCACATCGGTGAGGCCGCGCTCGCTGGTGGCCATGAGGCGGTTGATGTCCTTGGACAGGGTGGCAAAGAAGCCCACCTTGCCCTGCTCCGTGAGGCGGCTGCTGAAGTCGCCACGCACTGCCCCTTCCACAATGGTGGCGATCTCCTGCTCCACGCCCACTTCGGCGGT
>CAIOAQ010000558.1 GCA_903856025.1 uncultured beta proteobacterium | reverse complement strand
CACTCATGCCTTGTTTAATGTGGTTCTGACACTCATTGATTACGTCGTTCGAGATTCCCAGTTTGCTCATCATTGTTGATGTGGTTCGGCGCAAGTCGTGGGCAGTCCATCGGCCTCCGGTAAGTTTTAGCGAATCGATAGCCTTGGTTCGGTTCATCATTTGTTTGTCTGCTGTGCGTTGGCGGTCTGCAAGCTGTTTGCCAAATGACTTGATGCAAACTGGTCCAGTGCCAAAACTATCTGGAAATATCCAAGGCACGGGGTTTTCGTTGATGCCATCGATATCACGAAGTTCGGCAAGTCTTTCAAATTGCTTCAATGCAAAATCACTGAGGTGAATTAAATGATCACGCTGATTTTTTGTGGTGGGCAAATACCAGGTTCGTGCAACAGCATCTACGAAACCTAACTGTACTGCGCCCGATTTTTGCAGCACATTGTGTGCATCCACGACAGTTTGCAATGCTGTTTGATCAGACTTGGAATCAGCCCATACGGACCCCATCAATTCACCAATTCGACAGCCCGTTGCAAGAATTAACCAAACTCCAAGCACGGTACGCCTGTTCAGGTTGGCGGTTGGTAGTTGAGTGACCAGAGCCTGTATTTCACCTTCAGTCAGAACACGGTCGCGTTTAATGTCTTTCCCCCCGATTTTCCGTTTACTGACTAATTCAATCGGGCTGTGTTCGATGATTTCACGCTCGGCTGCAAAGCGAAACATTTGCTTGAGATCGGCCAGTAGCATGTTGGCGGTGCGCAGCTTACCTTCGGCTTTGACAGTGTCAAGTATGGCAAGAATGTCGGCCTTGCGCACGTCAATCATGGCGATGTTCCCCAAAGTAGCAAACACCCGCCGATCAAACTGCTCACGCACATACTGTCCGCCGTCTTTGCGTCCGATACGCTTGCCGTCCCCACCGATATGCGGAGCCAGTTCGGTAGCAGCCCAACGCTCAAACACCTGTTTGACTGTCAGCCTACGCTGCCGGTCTAGTTCAGCTTGATGCACGGCAGTTGCCGCTGCGAGTTTCTCATTTTCTTCCCGTTGTCGTGCATCTTCGATCGCTTGCAGTCGGTCCGCCTCGACTTTGGCGAAGTATTGGCGAAGATCACGAGCTCCATTCTTGTATTGCTTTGACCAATTTGCAGCGATGTCTCTTGCTGCAGCCAGAGTAAGATAACCCTCGCGTCCTTTAGGATCGTAAGCGCCGATCGGCAGGGTGTCACGCTGACCGGTACTGGTCGTATATCGGAAATAGAATGAACGCTCGCCCCCTGCGGTTATCCTGCCCATGAAGCGTCCAGCGCCTCGTGGTGCGGGATCAATGAACCATTGGTCGGTGCCGTTCGCCTTTGACCCCATTTCTCTGTCTGTGATGATTCCCATGCTGTGCCTTTTCGTTGCCGTTCGGTTACCGTTTCTTCTGGCTGGTTACCGTTCGGTTACCGTTTCTCGCTGGATTTCATTGTACGAGTTTGGGTGGCATTGGACAATGAAGTTACTTAAGTTGTTGATTTATAACGTTAATTATAAAACTATTGGATTTGGCTGGATGTTATTGGATGCGGAATTTATTGACTACGAACCAAGGGGTAGTGGGTTCAATTCCTGCCAGCCGCACCAAAAAGTAAAGCCCGTAACCTTTAACAAGTTACGGGCTTTTTCTTTTGCTGGAACCTTTTGAAGGCGAACCATGAGCAAAGCATTTACCCGTGAGCTCGATGTGACAGATGACGATGACGACTTGCCCATGCCGTCATTGCCAGTATCTGGCAAAAATTACATGACCCCGGATGGTTATGCACAGATGCGCCACGAGTTGCTAGATTTGATTGATGTCGAACGCCCAAAAATTGTGGATGTGGTTCATTGGGCAGCCAGCAACGGCGATCGTTCCGAAAACGGCGATTACTTGTACGGGAAAAAGCGCTTGCGCGAGATTGATCGACGCATACGTTTCTTGACCAAACGTATGGAAATTGCCGAAGTGATGGATCCATCGGTGCATCATGGGAACGATCAAATTTTTTTCGGTGCTACCGTCACCTACTTGGAAGCCGGCCAAGTTGAGAGGACCATCTCCATCCGTGGAGTCGACGAAGCAATAAGCGCGCGTGGAGAAGTTAGCTGGGTGTCGCCGATAGCCAGAACACTGCTTAAAGCTCGGCAGGGTGACATACTGAAATTGATGGTACCAACCGGTTCGGTTGAGATTGAGGTACTCGACGTAAGCTACCCACTACCGATTAAGTATTGAACTGTGACGCATTGGTGATTCGTTCTGCCCGTATCACCGCCGGGGTTCGGCGCAAGTTGCGCAACACTGCGTCGAGTTGCGGTAAATCGCGCACAGCAATCACAAAACGCAAATCCATGGCATCTTCACCAGCGTCGCTGGTCATGTCGATGTGGGTGATGTCGGCTTCGGATACGGCCAAGGCGCTGGCTACCTTGGCCAACACACCTTTGCCATTGGTGATGGTCACTACGATGCCTGTTTCGAAAGTGCGAACCGGCTCATCGGACCAATCCACGCGCAAAAACCGCTCACTGTCTTTGTGTTTCAGTTTTTGTGCCACCTGGCACCCGATGGTGTGCACAGTAAGGCCTTCGCCGCGGCCCAGGTAACCCACAATGCTGTCCCCCGGTATCGGCCTGCAGCAGGTTGCAAACCGGACCGACGAGTTTTCACCGCCGTCAATTTGAACGCTGGCTTGTGCGACGGCGTTGTTTTCCCCAAAGCGTTCGCGAGTAATCAAAAGCGCATCCGGCCGTTCACCCTGCTCAGCCAACAAGTTGGTCAGGCGCTTGGCCACGATGCTTGCAATACGCTTGCCCAGACCTATGTCGGTGAGCAATTCGGTGCGTGACCGGTTGCCGCTAAAACGCAGCAACTTGTCCCAAATGACATTGTTGTTTACGGGAAGGGTCTCAATGCCTTCAGCGCGTAACGCTTGCACCAGCATTTTTTCACCCAGCTGTTGTGAATCAGCTTGCGCCATGGTTCTGAGGTTTTGACGGATTTTGGAGCGTGCGCGTGCGGTGCGTACAAAACCAAGCCAAGCAGGATTAGGCGTTGAATTGGGGTCGGTGGTGACCTCAATGATGTCCCCGTTCTTGACCTCTGTACGCAGGGCCACCTGTTCGTTGTTGATTTTTGCGGAAACGGCGTGGTCGCCCACGTTGCTGTGGATGGCGTAGGCAAAATCAACCACCGTGGCACCTCGCGGCATGGCCATGATGCGGCTCTTAGGCGTGAATACGTACACGGCATCAGGAAATAGATCCACCTTGACGTGGTCCCAGAACTCGGCGGCATCGCGTGTCTCATCCTGTATGTCCAGCAACGACTGCAACCATTTAGAGCCCATGCGGTCTCCGTGGGACACCTCTGCGTGACCCTCGTCTTTGTATAGCCAGTGCGCCGCTACGCCGGTTTCGGCCACCAAATGCATCGCCTCGGTGCGTAACTGAAACTCAACATTGACGCCAGACGGCCCCACCAAAGTCGTGTGCAAAGATTGGTAGCCATTGATCTTGCTGATCGCAATATGGTCCTTGAACTTGCCGGGTACCGGTTGGTAGAGTTGGTGCAACAGACCGAGACCGGTATAGCAGTCAATCAGGTGTGGCACGATGACTCGAAAGCCGTAAATGTCGGTAACTTGGGCGAAGCTCAGGTTTTTTTCTTCCATCTTGGCGTAGATGGAATAAAGTGTCTTCTCTCGTCCGGCAATGCGCACGGACATGCCATAACGCGAGAACGTGGCCTCCAGGTCGGTCTGTACTTTTCCAATCAGGTCACGACGGCGGCCGCGCGCTTTAGCCACGGCTTTGGAGAGAATGGCGTAACGCCAAGGTCGTAAAAACCTGAAAGAAAGGTCTTGGAGTTCGCGGTAAGTTTGATTCAACCCCAGTCGATGCGCAATAGGGGCGTACACGTCCAATGTTTCGGACGCGATTCGTTGCCATTTTTCGCGGGGTGCGTCAGACAGCGTGCGCATGTTGTGGGTGCGGTCCGCCAGCTTGATCAGGATCACACGAACGTCACGCGCCATGGCCAGTAGCATTTTTCGAAATGATTCGGCCTGATTCTCTTCGCGCGTGTTGAAGTGGAGCTTTTCCAACTTGGTAAGACCGTCAACCAGCTCAGCAACCGGCGGACCAAAACGTTCGATCAATTCAGGCTTGGTGATGCCACAGTCCTCCATGGCATCGTGGAGCAGCGCGGCCATCACGGCTTGAGCATCAAGTTTCCATTCTGCACATTGCGCGGCCACTGCAATCGGATGGGTGATATAGGGCTCACCGCTGTTGCGCAGTTGCCCCAAATGGGCCTCATCAGCAAAACGGTAGGCCAGTCGCACACTGGCCAAATCGTTTTCGTTGAGGTAGGCAAGTTTGCTGGTCAGGCGCGCAAAACTCGCCGAGGCTGCGTTGACTTCGGCGGAGCTTTTTGTGGTTGGCGGAGGACTGACTTTGTGACTGGTCATGCCTTGAATATAGCGCGCTGCCCGATGATTTTTAAGCTGGCAATAAAAAAGCACCGCAAGCGGTGCTTTTTACGATAGAAATTCTTGCAACTTACAACGGTACTTTTTTCAGCATTTCAATACCGATCTTGCCTGCTGCAATTTCACGCAGGGCCGTGACACCGGGCTTATTCTTGCTCTCGACCTTGGCGGTATGACCATGGCTGAGCATGCGCGCGCGGTACGACGCAGCCAACACCAGTTGAAAACGATTGGGGATCTGCTGCAAGCAGTCTTCTACGGTGATACGGGCCATGAATTCTCCAAAACCAGGTGGGGCACTGTCAGATACGCAGTGCTTTAAATGTCTCAGCTCTGGCGCGGCGTTGCGCCAAATACTTGAGTCTTTGCGCGTGAACGATCGATTTCAGATCAAATACCGCGCGGTCGAAAGATTCGTTGATTATAACGAAGTCAAATTGTTGTGCCTGGGCCATCTCAATGGCCGCATTTTGCAGGCGTACTTCGATCACGCCGGCACTGTCTTCTCCTCTGCGCTCCAGACGTGAGCGCAACTCTTCCCAGCTGGGCGGCAAGATGAAAATAGTGACTGCATTGGCAAAAATGGTCTTGATTTGCAAGGCACCTTGGTAATCAATTTCCAGAATCACGTCCGCACCCTGGGTCATTCGCTCTTCAATGGCCTTTTTCGAGGTGCCGTACCGGTGGTTGTGCACAAGGGCCCATTCCACAAATGATTTGGCCTGCACCATGGCATCAAACTCGGCGTCAGAGACAAAAAAGTACTCGCGGCCGTGCTTCTCTTGGCCCCTTGGTGCGCGGGTGGTGTGAGACACCGATGGCTGCACATGCGAATCCAGTTCCATCAATGCTTTGACCAAGCTCGATTTGCCTGCGCCACTGGGCGCAGCCACCACAAACAGGTTGCCGGGATACTCCATGGACTCCATACACATTGCCTCTTCGGTTGGGAAATGCACTTATTCTATGTTTTGCACCTGCTCTCGCATCTGTTCGATCAGCACCTTCATGTCCACTGAGATGTGTGTCAATTCAAGGGCTGCAGACTTGGAGCCCATGGTGTTGGCTTCACGGTGCAGCTCCTGAATCAAAAAATCGAGCCGCTTGCCGATTTCGCCACCTTTGAGGATGAGGCGCTCCAATTCATCCAGATGGGATGCCAGCCGGGTCAGTTCTTCAGCCACATCGATGCGAATCGCAAACGCCGTGGCTTCGGTCAACGCCCGATCTTGCGCCGCGTCTGGTAACTGCCCACCATCGGCCAGTCCCATGGCTTCCTGCCAGCGGTCCATGAATCGCTGGCGTTGTTGGGCGACCAGTTGAGGAATCAGGGGCTGGGCCTTGGCCGCAAGTGCGCGCAGTTGCGCAATCCGGTCTTGCAGCATGGTGGCAAGGCGCTCACCTTCACGTGCGCGCGCCGAAACAAGTGCTTGAAGTGCCGTGTCTGTCAAAGTTAGCAACTCGGCTTGCCAGTCTTGGGTGGCAGGCGAATCGTTGCTCGCCAGTCGAATGGCATCCGCCACGCTCAATACCTGTGCGCTTGGGAGCCAGGCTTTGACGTTGTCCTGGATGGCGTTGAGGCGTTGCAACAAGCGTACGGATGGCTCAGCAAGGGTCCCGCTTGACGTGCTTTCCAGTGCTGCACGCAACTCGACTTTTCCGCGTTTGAGGCATGCAGTCAGACGTTCACGCAATGCGGGTTCACACGCACGAAGTTCGTCGGGCAAACGAAACGACAAGTCGAGAAAACGGCTGTTGACCGCGCGGATTTCCAGCCCCAATCGTGTGGCTGGGACGTTCTTTTGTTCGTTCTCGGAAAGCTCATTGGCGCTGTTGCGTTGGACACTGGCGTACCCGGTCATGCTGTAAACTGACATTTAGATTCTTATTCAATGAAATGAGTTCAAGAATAACCCGGTTCCATGACTGCGAGCAACTCCCTGTTTTAAATATATGTCCAAGGTAAAACCGTCACCGCTTCCACCGGACACCTTGATAGGTGGCTATCGGGTGGTACGTAGGGTCGCTGCCGGTGGTTTTGGCGTGGTCTACCTGGCGATGGGGCCAGAAGGTCAGCAAGTTGCCATCAAGGAATACTTGCCCGCCTCTTTGGTGACACGGGCTCCAGGCACCTTGTTGCCGCAGGTGGCACCAGAAAAATTGTCTCTTTACCGGTTGGGATTGAAGAGTTTTTTTGAAGAGGGACGTTCATTGGCGCAAATATCCCACCCGTCGGTGGTGAGCGTGATGAATTTCTTTCGTGAAAACGAAACGGTTTACATGGTCATGAACTATCTTGAGGGTGCCAGCCTTCAGGAATTCATCGTGATTGCGCGTGACCTGAAGAAGTCGAAGGTCTTCCGCGAATCCACCATACGGTCTTTGTTCGACGAAATTTTGCGTGGTTTGCGCATTGT
>CAIOAQ010000557.1 GCA_903856025.1 uncultured beta proteobacterium | reverse complement strand
CCGTCAGAATGCGGCAGGCCAGAAAATCGTCAGCTACGGCACCAGCAGCTACGGCTATGACATTCGGTGTGCACCCGAATTCAAGGTGTTTACAAACATTCACAGCACCGTGGTGGACCCGAAAAATTTCGATGAAAAGAGCTTTGTCGACTTCAATGACGATGTGTGCATCATTCCGCCCAACAGTTTTGCGTTGGCCCGTACATTGGAATACTTCCGCATTCCGCGCAACGTGTTGACCATTTGCCTGGGCAAAAGCACCTACGCGCGCTGTGGCATCATTGTCAACGTGACCCCTTTTGAGCCCGAGTGGGAGGGTTATGTCACGCTGGAATTCTCCAACACAACGCCACTGCCGGCCAAGATTTACGCGGGTGAAGGCTGTGCCCAAGTGCTGTTCTTTGAGAGTGATGAAGTTTGCGAAACCAGTTACAAAGACCGGGGCGGCAAGTACCAAGGCCAGCGCGGTGTGACCTTGCCAAAGGCCTGAATTTCGTCGCTTGCACCTGCCATCCATGGGCGCACGAGAGGGTTTGCTGTGCGTGGCGCGGTGAATCAACGATAATCGCCCATCTATTTAAGACTTTGCCCTGATGTGCAGGGCAACACCAGCTATCGGATTGATAGCAATTGAACACGAGCTTCAATGACCGACCAGACCTCCGCCACTATTTCCGAATTAACTTCTGATACCCCCATCATGGCCTTTGCCCAGTTGCAACTGGCCGCACCTTTGGCCCGCGCGGTGGCTGAAATGGGTTACGAGACCATGACCCCGATCCAGGCACAGGCCATTCCTGTGGTGCTGCAAGGCCGGGACGTGATGGGAGCTGCTCAAACCGGAACCGGTAAAACTGCCGCGTTTGCGTTGCCGTTGATGCAGCGCATGCTCAAGCATGAAAACACCTCCACTTCACCCGCGCGCCACCCGGTACGTGCACTGGTGCTGCTGCCCACGCGTGAATTGGCCGACCAGGTGGCCGACAACATCAAGCAATATGGCAAATACACCAACCTGCGCAGCGCGGTGGTGTTTGGCGGCATGGACATGAAACCACAAACGCTGGAGTTGAAAAAAGGCGTTGAAGTGTTGGTGGCTACGCCAGGGCGCTTGCTTGACCATATTGAAGCCAAAAATGCGGTGCTGAACCAAGTGGAATATGTGGTGCTGGATGAAGCCGACCGCATGTTGGACATTGGTTTCCTGCCCGACTTGCAGCGCATTCTGAGCTACTTGCCCAAGCAACGCACCACCTTGCTGTTTTCGGCCACCTTCTCGCCCGAGATCAAGCGCTTGGCCAACAGCTACCTGCAAGACCCGGTGACCATCGAGGTGGCGCGTTCCAATGCCACCGCTTCCACAGTGGAGCAACACTTTTACAGCGTCGAGGGTGACGACAAGCGCCACGCCTTGCACCAGGTGCTGAAAGACCGTGGGCTCAAGCAGGCGTTTGTGTTTGTGAACAGCAAACTGGGCTGTGCACGTTTGGCCCGCTCGTTGGAGCACGAAGGCCTGAAAACTACGGCGCTGCATGGCGACAAAAGCCAGGACGAACGTTTGAAGGCGCTTGAATCCTTCAAGAGCGGCGAGGTGGATTTGCTGGTGTGTACCGATGTGGCTGCCCGCGGGCTGGACATCAAGGACGTGCCGGCGGTGTTCAACTTTGACATTCCGTTTCACTCTGAAGACTACGTGCACCGCATTGGCCGTACCGGGCGTGCGGGTGCCGCAGGCCTGGCCGTGACCTTTGTGTCCAAAAGCGACATGCGGCTGGTGGCGGACATCGAACGGCTCCTGAAAACCAAGATTGAGCTGGAACCGCTGGAATTTGACGAAAACCTGCCCGACATCCGCAAGCAGGGTCACATCAACGATGGCCGCAGGATGTACCAGCAAGAGGCTGGTGATACGCGTCGTGAAGAGTTTGCCGCACGCGTGCCTCGCGCGCCGCGCAATGACTACCGTCGTGAGCCGGTCAAGTCACAAGATCCGTTCTTCAGCAAGCCCTACGAGCCGCCGGTGTTGACCCCTGATGCCGCACCGAGCTGGGAAGCCTCCGCCCGCCCGGGTGTACGCAGCGTTTCCAGCAACATCAAAACCAAGCGCAAAGTGGCGGCGCTGTTCAAGTCGGCCTGATTGACCGGGTCGCAGGTCATGTCCCAGGCTTTTGTGCCTGGGCACATTGCACCTGAATGAGTTCATGCGGTGCGCTGTTCGCGCCAAGTTTGAGAGCGCTCAAGCAGCCTCCCCACACGCAGCCAGAATCCAGCGCCAGCACATCCGGCCGGTCCAACCAGCCCAAAGTCGACCAATGGCCAAAGGCCACAGTGACGTTGGCGGTTTGACGCCCGGGCACATCAAACCACGGCATGTAACCCGCTGGCGCGGCGTGTGCCCCGTCGGTGGTCTCGAACTCCATCACCCCTTGTGCGGTGCAAAAGCGCAGCCGGGTGAGTGCGTTGACGATCAGCCGCAGCCGCTCTGTGCCGCACAGGCTGGCATCCCAGGCATTGGGCTGGTTGGCGTACATCTGGTGCAAAAAATCGTTCAAATCCGGGCCACGCAACAGCGCTTCGACTTCTGTGGCGAGTGCTATGGTTTGTGTAGCTGTCCAGTCAGGTAGTACGCCGGCATGAACCATTAAATAGGGTTGAGCCTGGTGCTGAAGAAGGATCGCCATGCGCTGACCACGCAGCCACGCGAGCATCGCCTCCCGATCAGGCGCTTTCAGCACATTGGCCAAGGTGTCCTTTCGACTGGGCTTGCGTGCGCCCACCGAGGCGGCCAGCAGGTGCAGGTCGTGGTTGCCCAGCAGGCATTGGGCGGACGCACCATAACCCATCAAGCGGCGCAACACACCCGCCGAGTCGGGTCCACGGTTGACCACGTCCCCTCACAGGTAGAGCGTGTCCCGGCTGGGAGCGTAAGAAATGTTGTCCAGCAAGCGCTGCAACGCACTGTCGCAGCCTTGCACATCGCCGATCATGTAAAGTGCCATGGTGTTCATTGTCGTTTGATTCCATTTCTAAACCAGCCCTGTCGTTGTTGTCTCGCCTTGCCTTGCAATGGCAATGCCTGCGGCTCGACGCCTAGACAGGGCTGGTTTAGAAAT
>CAIOAQ010000556.1 GCA_903856025.1 uncultured beta proteobacterium | reverse complement strand
GGTGTTGGCAAGGTCAATGGCAGTGTGGCGTTCAGCTACAGTGTGCCCGCATCAGCTTCAGTGTCGGCACCAACGACTCAAGGTTTCAACGGCAACATCGTTCTGGGCGCACCCACAGCCAATAGCATCAAGGCAAAGGTGCTTTCACCTGATCTAAACGGCACGGCCTGGCTGGCCTACGATACCCACTCAGGCAGCTATGACCAGAGAAGCGCCATACAAACAGTGCAGGCCGGCCAACCGGTGGAATGGACACTGAGCAGTCTGAAGGCCGACACACCCTACTATTACCAGCTGCAGTATCAATCTGCGGGCAGCAGTGTCGTGGGCAAAAGCAGTGAATACAGCTTTCATACTGCGCGCGCCGTGGGCAGCAGCTTTGTGTTTACCTTGCAGGCGGATTCCCACCTGGATGAGAACTCCGACCTGAACCTGTACCGTCGCACGCTGGCCAATGTACTGGCCGACAAGCCAGACTTTCATATTGACCTGGGTGACACCTTTATGACCGAAAAACACGCTGCCCCATTGACCGCTACCGTGGCCATGGCCCCTGATGCGGCCACCGTGAACGCGCGCTACGCCTATGAGCGCAGCAACTTTGGCCTGCTCACACATTCAGTGCCGCTGTTTCTGGTCGACGGTAATCACGATGCAGAGCTCGGCTGGCTGTTGGATGGCAGTGCGCAAAATAACGCCATTTGGGCGGCGCAGGCGAGGCTGAACTATTTCCCAACACCCACCTCTGGCAGTTTTTATAGCGGCGACTCGGCACAGGAGCCATGGGTTGGACAACGTGCAAGCTGGTATGCCTGGCAATGGGGGGACGCGCAGTTCATTGTGCTCGATCCCTATTGGAAAGCGGTTAACCAGGCCAGCAAAGATGCATGGAATATCACTTTGGGCGACACGCAGTACCAGTGGCTAACAGCCACCTTGGCTGCAAGCACTGCCAGCTACAAATTTGTCTTTGTTCATAACTTGGTGGGAGGGCTGGATGGCCAGATGCGCGGGGGCATCGAAGCCGCACCGTTTTTCGAGTGGGGCGGTAAAAATCTGGATGGCAGCGATGGCTTTGCACAAAAACGCCCTGATTGGGCCGTGCCGATCCATCAGCTCTTAGTGAAACATCACGTGACAGCCGTTTTTCATGGCCACGACCATCTGTATGCCAAACAGGATCTGGACGGCATTGTTTACCAAGAGGTGCCGCAACCCAGTGCAGCCAATTCTTTCAGTGGAGCCAGCCTTGCCAGTGAATACCATTACGCCAGCGGCACAATCATTGACAGTTCTGGCCACCTGCGCGTCAGTGTGACGCCCAGCGCCGTGACCACCGAATATGTCAGAGCCTGGCTGCCAACAGCAGAGACGGCGCTGCGTAAAAATGCTCAGGTGGTGGACCGCTGGAGCGTGGCGGTGCAAGCCCCTTAACTTTAAACCCGTGAGCCTCCGTTTTCGCATGATCCAAACCAACTTCTGTCGCGGCGTCACCTGTTGGCAGATGGCGGTAGCCGCCACCTTACTGACTGCCAGCGTCTTGGCGGCGCAGGAAGTCGGTCAAGTTCCGTTGCGTAACGGCCCCAAAGGTCCACCACAGCCGATACCGGCATTCACACGCACGCAGATGCTGGACGTAGTTCTGGGGCGTCCCACCAGCACATCGGTCGTTCTGAGCCTGCTGCATTACCAGCGCGATGCGGAAGTCATGCTGATTTATGCGCCGATTGATTCCAAAGACAAGTCGCAGGAGCAGCAACGTCGCGTAACGCTGCGTTCAGATTCACCGCAAGAAGTCACCCTGACGCAGCTTAAACCCAATACTCGTTACCGTTATCAGGTGCGTCAGGTGGATGGCCGTCAAGCGGTACTGGAAGGC
>CAIOAQ010000555.1 GCA_903856025.1 uncultured beta proteobacterium | reverse complement strand
CGTTTGTTGACCTTGGCGATGCCCATCAGCTCATTGTTCAGCATGGCGCGCTGTTCGGCCAAGAGATGCTCAAGTCGGCGTTGATTCAACTTTCGCTCGGTCACGTCGCGCGATGAGGCATAGAGGTGAGGGCGTCCATCCAGCTGAATACCCTTTGCATTGATTTCCACATCAATGATCGAACCATCCTTGCGACGATGTTGGGTTTCAAAGGATGTTGGTGCCAATAATATGGCACGAATCCGCGGCATCAGGTCGTCAGGTGGGATCTGCACGTCCCAATTGCGCACATTCAGGCAAGCCGTCTCTTCCATGGTGTAGCCCAGCATGCGCGCGAAAGACGGGCTGAACTGAACGATATTTCCAACTTCGTCCAGAACATGAATCCCGTCACTTGCCGTTTCCAGCAGCGTCTTCATGCGCTCAGTGGCATTTTTGGCCTCGGTGATGTCCAAAATTTGCGCCACAGTGTGAAGCGGGACACCGTTCTTACCGCGTACAAGCGCAACACTCAGCAGCACCCAAATGGTCTTTCCCGATTTGTGAAAATAGCGCTTCTCCATCTGAAAACGTGCAATCTTGCCCGTCAGCAAGTCATGCGTTAGAGCGAGGTCTGACGCAAGGTCATCCGGATGAGTGAGGGACTGAAAATCCATGTTCAACAGCTCGGCTTCTGAATACCCGACCAATTGGCACATGACGGCGTTGATTTTGATGAAACGCCCTTCAGGCGACACCAGTGTCATGCCGTGGGCTGCGGATTCAAATGCGCCTCGGAATCTGGACTCGCTCTCGATCAGTGCTGTCTCTACGAGGTTGCGGGTGGTGACGTCGGCCATGACGGCCAAGCTTCGCACGATGTGATTGTCGGCATCGCGTTCACCAAATGCGGACAGTTGAAAATCCAGAATTCGCCCATCCTTTGTGACAAACTGGTAGGGGATGTTCACGTTCAATCCCGTTTGAAAGAACTCAGGTAGGACCTGTTCGACGGCAAAGCGCCGTGAGGCGGGTGTGAGGAATTCGGAAGACTTTCGGCCAATGACCTCTTCTCTGGAGTAACCCAGCACCTCAGTCCAATAATCGCTGACGTGAATGAGTTTGCCTTCAGCATCGATGGAATGAAGGATGGCTGGGGTTTTGTAGTAAAGGGTTTGATAGCGTTCTTCGCTTTGAATCAGCCGCGCCTGCATTCTTCCCGACAGGAGCAATGGCAGCCCAATGGCTAGAACTACATTCAAAGCGATCCCGAATACGAGCGACAAGGTGTGCACCGGACTGGTAACGGCCATGAAATCCTGCCCCGACGGCACCATGAACAGCGTGACCACAGCGCGTGCGGCCATGAAAAGTGACATCAACAAAAAAGCTGCAGCAAGGAAGGCACGCACACTTCGGTCTCGTCGCTCACCCCGCTGCATCAGCGCGATACCAGCCAAGAACAACGCCGCTGCGACTGTGACTGACAGCGCGGCCATCCGTGCTGCCAGGCTCGGCACAACGTACGTGAAATAGCCAAGGATGGCTGCCGTGCCAAGAGCCGCAGCTGAACTCCATGCAAACTCGGCTTTCATGCCATTGAACTGGCGATTTCCAAGACACCAAAGAGAAGCACCAACGACCAGCAGTGTATTGGCCACAACAATGGACAGCAGATCAGGAACAACCCCCCGCAGCGCCAACAGAATGTACGCGGCTGCAGTGGCATGGGCCGCAAGGAGCCAAAGCCGAAGGCTCGGATCCTTTGAAATCAAGCGGTTGACGAGTTGCAAGCCCAGGGCAAGAAGCACGCTGCTGACCAAGGCGAGGAAGCTCAGCGTGCGTATGTCAAGGTTAATCATGTTGCGGTTTCGATGGTTTTGCGCTGTGAACTTAGGGTGCACACCGGATCGTGAATTTTTCTAGCACGGTGACACAGCTACGCGGTGGATGGCGAGCTCAGGGGCATCCCGGGTGAAATCACCCAAGAAGCCGTCCGCCATGGGCATTATCCGTGGTATCGGACTTCCCCCACCCTTTGTAGACCCGACCGGTTGCGCCAGCTTGCGTAATGCGTTGGTAACCTGCGCCCGCTGCAGGGTTTAGCATCTGCGGACCACAATCCACGGTGATGACGATGCAACCCAAGACAGAATCCACTGAACAGTTCAACCTTGCGCAACGTCCCTGGGGCTGGTACCAAACGGTGTCTGAAGCGGATGGCAACAAGATCAAACGCATTGGTGTGCTGCCTGGGCAGCAAATCAGTTTGCAAAAACACCACCATCGCGCGGAGCATTGGGTGGTGGTGAAGGGGACCGCACGGGTGACCTTGGACGACCAGACCTTCGATCTGACCGTGGGACAGCATTGCGACATCGCGCTGGGGCAGGTGCACCGCTTGGGCAACCCCACCCGTGAGCCTGTGGAAATTGTTGAAGTACAGTTTGGTGCCTATTTGGGTGAAGACGACATCGTGCGTCTGAGCGACGATTTCGGCCGTGCGTGATGGTCACGAACGGCCAGTTTTAGAGATTTCTGCATGAATTCAAATGTTTTGACAGAGGGCTTCAAGCTCAGGTCCGGCGCAGCGCCGGTGGCTTGTGTGGACATTGGCGGCACCAAGGTGGCGGTCAACATCGTGGACGACCAAGGCGGGCGCGGCAAGGTGATCGAACCCACCGCCACTACCGGTGAACGTGATGCGTTGGCGCAGCAGATCATCCGCATGGTGGGGCAAAGTTGTGTGCTGGCGGGCGTGTCGGTGGCTGACATTGAACGTGTCGGCGTGTCTTCATGCGGCCCCTTTGTGATCCACAACGGGCAGGTGGAACTGGCTGCCCCCAACATTTGCGGTGGCCTGGCGGGCAAAGCGCGCGGCCTGCCCAATGACTGGCAAACGGCCCTGCTAGAGGCGCCTTTGCGCGCGGCATTTGCGCATGTGCGGGTGGAAAACGATGGCATCGGCGCGCTGGAGGCCGAGCGCCGTTGGGGGGCCTTGCAGGTCGATGGTGTGCCCATGGCCAACTGTGCCTACGTGACCTGGAGCACCGGCATTGGCACCGGCTTGTGTGTGGACGGCCATGTGCTGCGTGGAAAAAATGGCAATGCGGGCCACGCCGGGCATTTGTTTGTGAGCGACAACTCGGACGCCCTGTGCGGCTGCGGCAACGTGGGCGACGTGGAAGGATTGACGGCAGGCAATGCCATTGCCCGGCGTTTTTCACCACTCGGTTATCCGGATGCTGCTGCATTATTTGTAGCTGCTTATTCAGGTGATGCGAGGGCCATAGCCTTAATTGATGACTTGTGTCTGGTGATGGGCAGAATGCTATACAACATGATTGCCACGGTGGATCTGGCGCGCATCAGTATCGGTGGCAGTGTCTATTGGCACCACCGTGACTACCTGTTGCCACGCTTGCGTGCGGTGGTCCAGGGCAAGTTGCCATCGCTGACCGACGGGTGTGAAATTGTCAGCGCTGGCCTGGGCGAGCGGGTCGGAGACTTTGGGGCCCTCGCGCTGGTGGTTTGAGTTTTTTGGGCGGTGATTTCTTGACTAAGGGTAAGTCCCAACTTGTACCCGGTTGAAAATTAATTAACAATTAATTAATTCGCGCAACATGGTGTCTGTGCGAATCAACCCCCGCCTTGGTACCAGGATGGCTTACCAAGCGGACTTTCAGGAGATCACATGATCAAACTTTCCAAATTGGCTGCGGCCGTGGCATTGGCGGTGGCTGGCAATGCGGTGATGGCTGGTGAAGTAGAGGTGCTGCACTGGTGGACATCCGGTGGCGAAGCCAAATCGGTCGGCGAGCTGAAAAAAATCATGCAAGCCAAGGGCAATACCTGGAAAGACTTTGCTGTAGCTGGTGGCGGTGGTGACAACGCCATGACCGTGCTGAAGAGCCGCGTAGTGGCAGGCAACCCGCCTGCAGCAGCCCAAATCAAAGGGCCGGCCATTCAAGAGTGGGCGGCTGAAGGCGTGCTGGCCAATCTGGACCCGGTAGCCAAGGCTGAAAAGTGGGACGAGTTGCTGCCCAAGGTGGTGGCCGATGTCATGAAGTACAAAGGCAACTACGTGGCTGCGCCGGTGAACGTGCACCGCGTCAATTGGATGTGGGCCAACAGCGCTGTTCTGAAAAAAGCTGGCGTCAATGGCACACCCAAGACTTGGGATGAGTTCTTTGTCGCAGCTGAAAAAGTAAAAAAAGCTGGTTTGATCGCAGTCGCACACGGTGGCCAGAACTGGCAAGACTTCACCACGTTTGAGTCCGTTGTGTTGGGTGTGGGTGGGGCCAAGTTCTACAACGACGCGCTGATCAAGTTGGACCCCAAGGCACTCACCAGTGCCACCATGACCAAATCGCTGGAAACTTTCCGCAAGGTCAAGGGTTACACCGACGCCGCTGCGCCTGGTCGTGACTGGAACCTTGCCACCGCGATGGTGATTCAGGAAAAAGCTGCGTTCCAGTTCATGGGTGACTGGGCCAAGGGCGAGTTCACCGCGGCTGGCAAGGTGCCGGGCAAAGACTACATCTGCGCTGCCGCACCGGGTACCGCCAATGCCTACACCTTCAACGTGGACTCTTTTGCCATGTTCAAGCTGAAAGACGCTGCGGCTCAAAAAGCACAAGCTGATCTGGCCGCGGCCATCATGGGTACCCAGTTCCAGGAAGTGTTCAACCTGAACAAGGGCTCCATTCCGGTGCGTCTGAACATGGACATGTCCAAGTTTGACGACTGCGCCAAGCTCTCAAGCAAAGACTTTGTGGCGACTTCCAAAACCGGTGGTCTGTTGCCGTCTATTGCCCATGGCATGGCGGTCCAACCCGCTGCTGAAGGCGCGATCAAGGATGCTGTGAGCCAGTTCTGGAACAACGACAAGATGAGTGTGGCCGATGGCGTGTCCAGCATCGCCAAAGCAGCCGCTACCAAGTAAGTTATCTCTACTAAATCAATATCAATTCTCATGAAAACAACCCACAAAATCAATCTAATCGCCGCCGCTGCGGCCCTGTGTGCCTGCAACGCCTTCGCCGTTGATGTGGCGGGCATCGAATTCCACGGCTACTCCCGTGGTGGTCCGGTGCTGAGCTACGACGACAACGT
>CAIOAQ010000554.1 GCA_903856025.1 uncultured beta proteobacterium | reverse complement strand
GTGAACAAGACATCATGCTGGGCTACTCCGACAGCAACAAGGACGGCGGCATTTTCACCAGCAACTGGGAGCTGTACCAGGCCGAAATTTCACTGGTGAAGGTGTTTGACGGCATCAACCTTGAAGCCGCAGACAAACCAGTTCAACTGCGCATGTTCCATGGACGAGGCGGCACCGTGGGACGAGGCGGCGGCCCCAGCTTTGAGGCCATCCTGGCGCAACCCCCCGGCACGGTGCGCGGCCAGATTCGTCTGACCGAACAGGGCGAGGTGATCGGCTCCAAATACGCCAACCCCGAGATTGGCCGACGCAACTTGGAAACCCTGGTGGCCGCCACGTTGGAGGCTACCCTGCTGCACCCCACGCAGTCTGCCAAACCCGCCTTTTTGACCAGTGCCGCCGAACTGTCCCTGGCCAGCATGGCGGCCTACCGCAAGCTGGTGTATGAAACCCCCGGCTTTACCGAGTACTTCTTTGAGTCCACACCGATCCGGGAAATTGCCGAGCTCAACATTGGCTCGCGCCCCGCGTCACGCAAAGCCACACAAAAAATTGAAGACCTGCGCGCCATTCCCTGGGGCTTCAGCTGGGGCCAGTGCCGCCTGACCTTGCCAGGCTGGTTTGGCTTTGGCAGCGCGGTTGAGGGTTTCTTGAACCCACCTGATGCCAGTGACAAATTGAAGAAGCAACGCTTGGCGCTGCTGCAACAAATGCAAAAGCAATGGCCGTTTTTCAGCTCACTGCTGTCGAACATGGACATGGTCATGGCAAAGAGCGACCTGGCGCTGGCCTCACGCTACGCCGAGTTGGTGGCAGACAAGCGCCTGCGCAAGAAAATCTACACCGCCATCGAACTGGAATGGCACCGCACGGCACAGGCGCTGGAGTTGATCACCGGCCACCAGCAACGTCTGGCCAACAACGCCGCGTTGCAGCGCTCGATCCGCCACCGCTTCCCGTACATCGACCCGCTGCACCATTTGCAGGTGGAGCTGGTGCGACGTTACCGCGCGGGACAGGCCGATGACCGGATCAAGCGGGGTATTCACATCTCGATCAACGGCATCGCGGCAGGCTTGCGCAATACTGGCTGACTTTATAGTAAATCGCGCTCTACCCATTATTTTCAGGGCGTAGAGCGCTACGTTTATTAAAGCAATTTATCACCGGGTCAGGCGGTAGGCTTGTTCCGCTATTTAAGTCAGGATTGCCGTGATTCCGGTCTTACAGTTTTGCGATCTGCCTGCTCCAAAGCAGCCGTTGGCAACCAGGGACGACAGCCAGCTATGTCACGAGCAATTCGTCAATGCGGACAGCGGCCATTGACCAGGTCCGGAATTTGGGGCACATCGTTTTTGTACTGTGATTAGCGACGATTCAGGGTAGCCGGAATGTGGAATGGGTCATGCCGGCGTGCTAGTCCGGTAGTTCATAACAATAATGCAACAAAGCCCATGCGCACACTGCCGCTGGCAGAGCCTTTAGTAGGGCCGGTCCATCTGAGGAAACTCTCCATTTTTTTCGGCTGAATTTTTGTTGCCATGCCGCGTCAAGTTCGGCGAGAATCATTGACGAATCGTGCAATAGCAGGCGAACGTGATTGGTTGGTGGGCGGTCCTGCGCATATCGGCATCCAAGGAGTTCAGAGATGGAATATGAAGAGCGATTCACAGACGATGAATTGGGCAAGGTGATAGATCAGGCAATGGTCTTTTGTTGACATACCTCATTCCATTTCTAATTCATTAGTGTAATAATATCTCCATCAATTCAGATGGAGATTCGCCATGTCTCGACCTGCCAGCGGGGATGCCGATGTTTTACAAGAAGCACGCGAGGCCATCGC
>CAIOAQ010000553.1 GCA_903856025.1 uncultured beta proteobacterium | reverse complement strand
CATGTTGGCCAAAAACTGCCCTTTGGACATTGCTGCGTTTTCAGCCTCTTGCTTGGCTAACTGCAAGGACTGTTGCAATAGCTTGTTTGTAGTGATGTCAGTGCGAATGCCAATGTAGTGGTGTGGCAAACCGTCCACGCCCAGTAGCGGCACAATGGTTGCACTGACCCAGTAAAAGCTGCCATCCTTTTTGCGGTTTTTTACCTCGCCATGCCACACCTTGCCTTGGGTGATGGTGTGCCAAAGTGCTTCAAATACCGCAGGAGGGTGTTCCTCTGACTTGATGATGCGGTGGTTCTTCCCCAACAACTCATCCTGTGTGTAACCACTGATGCTGCAAAAGCGTTCATTGGCGTAGACGATGGTGCCCTGTAGGTCGGTGACGCTGACAATGGCATGTTGGTCAAGTGCAAATTTCCGGTTGGCAATGTCGACGTTTTGCGCTAATAGTCGCTCTGATACCACGTTGAGTGCATTGCCCAGGGCTTCAATTTCTGTGGCCTGGCGCGACACTTTAAGGCTGCCCCCCATGTTTTGAGCAAGCTGGCTGGCAAAGCGCGTGGCATCGGTCAACGCGCGCATGGCCGGATGCAACAACAGCCACAGTAGCAGCAGCGTTGCAGAGGTGGCCCAAGCGATGGATTGGTACGCCTGGTGCCAAATGTCTTTGGCAATGTCATCAAACGTGTCCAACCTGTATTTGACACGCACCCAACCCAGAGGTTGTATCCCATTGATGCGCTGCCATACCAGCAAAGTACCTCGTCTACCTGCCAAGAAATCATGCTGAGCAGCATCAAACGGCAGCTCCTGTGTCGACGAGTCAGAGCTCTGACTGGGCGGTACTTCAAGTCGCTGGCGGTTGTAACGTGGGGACCAAGCACTGTTGTTGTTAACGATTTCAGTGATTGGGAAACCTGCCATATCGGTCACTGTCACCGAGTACATGCCTGAGACGGTGGCGGTTTGCTCAATCAGGGCTTCAATTTGATCAGGCTCGTTGGTGAGTAAAAAGTGTGAGCTGACAGTAGCCAGATTTTGTGCAAGGGCACCAAGCTGTGCACTCACAGTGCGTTTGGCGGCGCGCGTCTGCTCTTGTGCCGTACGGTAACCATAACCCAAAATGGACAACACCAGGCATGTAGATGTCAGCAGCACAAGCTGCGCTTTGAGACTTCTAGGTAAGATATGTCGCAGAGTGACGGCCAGTAGTTTGCTGACCTCAATGGAGGCAGCTTTCATCAAGAAGCTGCCAGGATTTGCCCACGCACACAACCGCGTCCCTGATGCTTGGCTTCATAAAGCTGACGATCTGCAGCAGCTAACAGCGCCTCCGATTTGGCCGGGGTTAGGGCATCGCAGGCCGCTACCCCCAAACTGATAGTGACCACGTTGGTCACGTCCGAGTCAGCGTGGGCAATGGTCTTTTGTCGTACCCGGCTTTCAAGTTCATGGGCCACCGCCATGGCCTGTTCAAAATTGGTGTCGGGGAGCAAACAGACAAATTCTTCGCCTCCATAGCGTGCCACCAAGTCAGCGGGGCGTCGCAAATTCTCCTTAAGGGTGTGGGCTACTTGGAACAGGCAGTCGTCCCCTTCCTGGTGACCATAGCGATCGTTGAAACGTTTGAAAAAATCGACGTCGAGCATGATCAGTGCCAAGGGCTGTCCGGTACGGGAGGCTCGTGCAGTTTCTATGGCGAGTTGTTGGTCGAAATAGCGCCTGTTAAACACGCCCGTGAGTCCGTCAAGAAATACCAATCGGCGCAACAAATCTGATTGCAGCTTGACAGTCAGATGGGTTTTGACACGGGCGCGTACCACGGCCGGGTTGACAGGCTTGGAGATGAAATCCACTGCACCAAGGTCCAGTCCTCGGGTCTCAGAGGCTTCGTCGCTGTGTGCCGTGATGAAAATCACGGGTATGTCCCGGGTTGCCGGGTTTGTTTTAAGACGTTTGCAAACCTCAAAACCGTCCATCTCAGGCATCATGATGTCCAGCAGAATCAGGTCAGGCAGCGTTGTGTGGCACATATCGAGTGCCAGTTGTCCAGATTCGGCAGTGAATACTTGGTAACTACCAGCAAAAATGTGCGCTATAAATTGCAGGTTGACGGGTTGATCGTCCACCACCAAAATTTTTGGTAAGGCGGCAGGGTCAACCAATAGCGTATCAAAGGTGGAATTGTCCATGGAGTTCAAACGGTTTTTGCCGACTTTACTATGGGTCACGCCAAATGTGTACGAATCGCGTGATCAGTGGGTGTCGAAGGCGTAAACACGAATCGTTTGTTGTAGCGATGTAACTGGAATCGTGTGAGAATCAAGAAACAAAATTACACGGAGATCAGTTCATGCCACGTCGCGCCACCAAAATTGTTGCCACCTTAGGCCCAGCGTCCAGTGACCCAGACCTGCTGGAGCGGATGATTCGTGCCGGGGTGAATGTGGTGCGTTTAAATTTCAGTCATGGAAAGGCACAAGACCACATTGACCGCGCTCGATTGGTGCGTGAAGCGGCTCAACGTGCCGGACGGGAAGTTGGCATCATTGCCGACCTGCAAGGTCCAAAAATACGGGTTGGAAAATTTGCAGAAGGAAAAGTCATGCTGCAACCTGGGCAGTCGTTTGTGCTCGATGCTGCTCGCGTTGAACTGGGCGATGTAGAGGCAGTCGGACTGGATTACAAGCCCTTGCCAAGAGAAGTCAAAGCAGGCGACGTGCTGCTGCTCAATGACGGCCTGATCGTCATCACGGTTGATGCAGTTAAAGGCGAAGCCATTTACACCACTGTCAAGCTTGGTGGGGAACTGTCCAACAACAAAGGCATTAATAAGCAGGGCGGCGGTTTGAGCGCACCTGCATTGACAGCCAAGGACATGGACGACATTCGCACCGCCATGAGTTTCAAGGCCGACTATGTGGCAGTAAGTTTTGCCAAAAGCGCTACGGATATGGAAATGGCGCGCCAGTTGTGCAATGTGGCGGCTGAAGACGGATTTAAGCCGGGCCTGATTGCCAAGATTGAGCGAGCGGAGGCGATTCCTCGCCTGGAAGAAATTGTGCTGGCCAGCGATGGCATCATGGTCGCGCGCGGCGATTTGGCAGTGGAAGTCGGCAACGCCGTGGTGCCAGCGCTGCAAAAACGCATGATCAAACTTGCACGTGAGCACGACCGTGTGGTGATTACCGCCACGCAAATGATGGAATCCATGATCACCAACCCGGTGCCTACGCGTGCGGAAGTCAGCGATGTGGCCAATGCCGTGCTCGATGGCACCGATGCGGTCATGCTGTCGGCTGAAACGGCGGCTGGCAAATATCCGTTGGAAACTGTGATTGAAATGGCCAAGATTTGCCATGCCGCTGAAAACGGCAATACCCTCAAGCTGGAAGCGGATTTCACCGGTAAAACGTTTACTCGGATCGACCATGCGATCGCCATGGGGGCCTTGTTCACCGCGCACCATCTGGGTGCGAAGGCGATTGTGGCTTTGACCGACAGCGGCTCGACCGCCCTGTGGATGAGCCGTCATTTGATTCAGATTCCGATCTATGCGATCACCTCCAAACTGGCTACGCAGCGTCGCATGACGCTTTACCGCACCGTGCGCCCCTTGTTCAGTGACACCAGCACGGATCGTGACACGGCCTTGAAACAAGCAGAGGCTGAATTGAAATCGCGTGGCGTAGTGCAAACGGGTGACGTGTATGCGATTACCTGCGGTGAACCCATGGGGTCACCGGGCGGCACCAATATGCTCAAGATTTGCCGTGTGAGTTAACTCTTATTTGGCAATATTTTGTCGTATCAGCCTGGAAGTGACCGGGTCAAAATAGGCTTCCACAATACGGCCTTGCCGATCAAACCCATAGACTTCGTAGCAATTGCCTTTTGCCAGTTTGAAGGTTTTGATGCGATAGCCACGGTGCTCGGCGAGCAGTTTCATTTCGTCCTGAGGGAGCCACTCCGTCTGTGCGGCCGTAGTGCAGGTATCTGCTGCGTTTTCGCGACTGAACCCGCCTGGAGATGACGCACTGGATGCGTTTTTTTGGGCAGTTTTCTTGCTGGATTCCACAGGCGTTTGAGCCAGAGCTGGCAACAACAGGGCCAAGCCTGTGACCAGTAGAGCGCATCGAAGGGTTTTCATGGTTTCCTCTCGGGATTCATTGGATGGAGTCCAGTGTAATGACCATGAATTAAACGTGTCTTAAATCTTTATATGGCGACAACGCGCGCACCTTTGTGTTCAAGTCGGGGTATTCAGGGTATGGGTTGCATGTTGCACGGACTAAAATAAAAGGAGTTACCTCACAGTTACCAACCTCAAAAAGGAAAAATCATGGCACTTGTTTCTATGCGCGAACTGTTGGACCACGCCGCCGTCAACGGCTATGGCATTCCGGCATTCAACGTCAACAACCTCGAGCAGGTGCAAGCCGTCATGATGGCCGCCGACGAAGTGGGTGCCCCCGTGATTCTTCAAGCCAGCGCCGGTGCCCGTAAATACGCGGGTGAACCCTTTATCAAACATTTGATTTTGGCAGCCATTGAAGCCTACCCACACATTCCACTGGTGATGCACCAGGACCACGGTCAAAACCCTGATGTTTGCCAAGGTGCGATCAATCTGGGCTTCAGTTCGGTGATGATGGACGGCTCCTTGATGGCTGACGGCAAGACCATTGCCAGCTTTGATTACAACGCGGATGTCACCCGTAAAGTGGTCGACATGGCGCACGCGGTGGGGGTGACTGTAGAGGGAGAATTGGGCTGCCTGGGTTCACTGGAAACCGGCAAGGGTGACAAGGAAGATGGCCATGGTACTGACTCCACCATGACGCGCGAGCAAATGCTCACCGACCCCGAGCAAGCCGCTGATTTTGTCAAACGCACCCAACTGGATGCACTGGCCATTGCCATTGGCACCAGCCACGGCGCCTACAAGTTCACCCGCAAGCCCACTGGCGACATTTTGGCAATTGACCGTGTGATGGCCATCAACAAACGCATTCCCAATACCCATCTGGTGATGCACGGCTCAAGCAGCGTGCCGCAAGAATCACTGGCCATCATCAACCAATATGGCGGCAAGATGCGTGAAACCTACGGTGTTCCGGTCGAAGAAATTCAGAAAGCCATCAAGTATGGCGTGCGCAAGATCAACATCGACACCGATATTCGCCTGGCCATGACCGGTGCAGTGCGCAAATTTTTGTTTGAAAATCCTGAAAAATTTGATGCCCGTGACTGGCTCAAACCCGCTCGTGAAGCAGCCAAGGCGCTGTGCAAACAGCGTTACCTGGAGTTCGGCTGCGAAGGCCAGGGGGCCAAAATCAAAGGCCATAGCTTGCAAGTGGTGGCTGGACAATATGCGCGAGGCGAATTGGCGCAGGTTGTGAACTGAGCTGCTGGCCAAGCGGGATTAAAAAATGCCACCTTCGGGTGGCTTTTTCGTTTCGTTGGCTCGCACGCAAGGCAAGTCAGCAGGGTTAGTGGACATTGGCTGCCTGAGTCAATGGTGTGTCGACACCTATTGGCTGAACATCATTGCGTCTATGGATCAAATTTCCCAAAATCTCGATTGAGTCAAACAAACCGCAGTCTCATCGACCGCAACCGTCGTCACCGCACCACAAGTGCTTATTTTGACCGACTTAGCGATTATTATCTGCGCCCGCCAACGGCTGCATCTTCGCTACTCATGCGAAATTCAGGTTGCGCAACGCAGCAACCCGATCTCGTAGCCCTTCAGTCTAAATCATGCACAATTCGACACCCATCCACTTTTATTCAGATGCCGCCAAAGTCGACATCCCGCAATCAGACCTGCATCCCATCACAGGTGGCCGAGTTGAACTTCAACTGCTGACGACCCTCAAGTGCAATTTGAAGTGCAGCTATTGTTCATTGGGTGTCGGTGAGGTGTTGGGTTCTCAGGTACATGTGGAATATGACATTGAGCAACTCAGCGCCTTCGTCGAGAGACACCTGAAGGGCAAGGATGTCTATGTCACGTTCTATGGGGGCGAACCCACGCTGAACAAGCCACTGATGCTGGAAGTGATGCAACGTTTTCCGCAATTTCGCTTTCAACTCCAGACCAATGCGACCCTGATCTCTAAACTGCCGGACGAAACCTTGGGTCGATTGTCCAACGTACTGGCCTCGATTGACGGCGGAGAAGCCACCACGGACGGTTACCGTGGAAAAGGCATCTACCGCCAGGTCATGAAAAACCTGCGGGAAGTGCGCGAAAAGGTGGGCGGATCCATCACCGCCCGGGTCACCTGGGGTAATCCGGACACCTGTTTTGAAGAACTGGACCAGTTGGTCTCAGAGGACACGCCGTTTGACTATCTGTACTGGCAGTTCGTTGCCGATGAGCAGTATGGTGGCGACTCGGTGGCAAAACGCCAGCGCGTGCTTGTGCAACTGATTGACAAGTT
>CAIOAQ010000552.1 GCA_903856025.1 uncultured beta proteobacterium | reverse complement strand
TGCGCAAAATGATCACCCAGAGGCATGGCAGTGAAAGTACTATTGGTTGAAGATGAACGTCGAATCGCTGACTTTGTGTGCGACGGGCTCGGCGCTCGTGGCTTGTCGGTGGAACATGTAGATAACGGCCATGCCGGTTATGCGCGGGCCTCTGAGGGGCACTTCGACATCATTATTTTGGACATCATGCTGCCTGGGCGTGATGGTTTGTCTATCCTTTCCGAGCTGCGCAAAAAATCCATTGCCACCCCGGTGATTTTGCTCACCGCACGTAATGAGCTCGGTGACCGCGTCAAAGGTCTCGATTTGGGTGCTGACGATTACCTGGCAAAACCTTTTTACGTAGAAGAACTGGCCTCACGCATCAATGCCTTGGTTAGACGCGACCATCAAAGTGCATTGCAAGTCGGTTCCATTCGACTTGATCGCGTCAGCCGACAAGCCAGTTGCAATGGCCAGGCCATTGATCTAACCAGCCGAGAGTTCAATCTGTTGGAATATTTAATGCGCTCACCTGGAGAGGTCTTTACGAGAGCGCAGATGCTTGAGCATGTGTGGGGTTACGACTTCGACCCGAGCACCAATGTTGTGGATGTTTGCGTGAAACGCATTCGTGCCAAGATCAATGAGCTCTCAGTCACGCACGACGACAAATCACCCATTGAGGCCGTGCGTGGGTCTGGATACCGCTTTAGGCTTGTTCAATCGTCATGAGTTTCCGGTTGCGACTTTTCTTGACGGCCGCCGCAATCGTGGCTGTCGTTCTGGCGGTGGTCATGTTCACGGGTTGGTCACGTGTCATGAATGTCGAGCTGGGGCGACTTGATGCCCGTTTATGCAGTGAAGCCAAACGGCTGGCAATGGAGAAGTTCCCAGCCCAGGAACTGCCACGGCTGGAAGGCGATATTTTGCAGAAACTGGGGATCACTTCAAGAGATCATTTGTTGTTGCACTTTGAGGAAGCTACTAAAGGCCAGCGTTATCAATCGATGCATTGGGACGAGGTGATTCTGGATGCAAAAGGTTGGCACCATGGTGATGTGTCTATTGGTACTATCTTTTCGAAACCGCCAGAAGCGCGGAATCAACCGCAGGCAAATGAATGCTTGTTTTCATCTTTTCAATCTGGAACCGATCGATGGCGTGTGGCGGAGGCTGCAGATCACGGTGCCAAAGGCACTGTTGCCGCCAACCTGATCGCGCCAAAAGCGGCCATTCAGACTGCGCTGATCAGTGCGTTGACTATCGAGTTGCCTATTGCCCTGCTATTAACAGCACTCGGCGCTGGCGTATTGTCCGCATTGACCATGAGGCCAGTCAATCGTTTGCGTGAATCCATGAAAGATTTGACACCGGCCCGGCTTGATCAACGTCTTAATGATCAAGGTGAAGATTATGAGTTTGCCGAATTGATCCGCGCATACAACACGATGCTGGATCGCTTGCAGCAAAGTTTTACGCAAGCTTCCCGATTTTCAGCAGACGCCGCGCACGAACTCAAAACACCGTTGACCATTCTGCGCGGGCGCATTGAGCAAGCACGCCGCAAAAGTAGCGACCCGGAATTGCAAGAAGATTTCTCAGACCTGCTCGATGAAGTCGGGCGACTATCGTCCATCACTCGAAAGCTGTTGTTGTTGTCGCAGGCTGACGCGGGTACCCTCGATTTGCACACCCGTTCCGTCAATTTAAGCGAGATGCTCACCGACATGATCTCAGATCTGCCGATGCTGATTGAGGATCGCAAGTTGTCATCATCCATTGCGCAGGACTTGTGTGTTGCTGGCGACAAGGTGTTGCTTCAGCAATTGCTCAATAATTTGCTGAGCAATGCCGTCCGGTACGCAGCCCCAGGGGGGACGATTAGCGTCAGGGCCCGTAAAACATCGAACTGCGTTGAGGTGCTGGTGGAAAACACCAGTCATTCGATAACAAGTGACGCGCGAAAAGACTTCTTCAAGCGCTTTTACCGTGGTGATACCGCACGAAACCGCCAGGTTGATGGCCATGGCCTCGGGTTGAGTCTCGCTTTCGAAATAGCCAAGGCACACGGTGGTGAATTGACACTTGAACCTAGCCCGAACACGCAAGTGTGTTTGAAGTTGGTGCTGCCGCTTGAATGACCGAAATGTCATTTATGGCCTTCATCGGGTAACTACCATTTTGCTCAAGATGTGAAGCACCTGATCGCTGCACATCGCAACCAGGAGCACATCATGAAAATCATTTCCAGACTCATCGCAACGGCGATCATGGCCGGTGCACTTGTCGCGTGTGGTGGCGGTGGCAGTGGTAGCACTTCCGCTGCTGGATCAAATTCCACACCAGTAGAGACAGCAACATCTACAGGTATTTTTCTCGACAGCCCTGTTGGGGGCATCAATTACAGCACTGCCAGCCACAACGGCAAAACCAACGCCAAGGGTGAGTTCTTATACATCTCTGGCGAAAAAGTCACGTTTTCCATTGGTAGCATGGCGCTGCCGGCCGTGACTGCCGGTGCTACGGTTACGCCGTTGGATATTGTGGGCACCACAGACATCGATCACCAAATGGTGAGCAACATTTTGGTGTTGCTGCAAAGTCTGGATGAGGATGGCGATCCAACCAATGGCATCACCATACCGGCAGGTGCAGCGGCGCAAGCCGATACGGCCATCAATTTTGATGTGACACCAAGCGCTTTCTCTGCCAACACAGTTGTACTGAAACTGGTGGCAAATTCTGGCTCTAGCCAAAAAACGCTGGTAGCCGAGGCTGCAGCAAAAACGCACTTTAGAAATACGCTCAATGGCACCACCACAGGTACAAAAATCAATCTGGCTCCTGTGGCCAAGGCCAAGGCAACGCAAAATGTCGTTGTTGGCAACAGCGTCGCTCTGGATGGAAGCGCCAGCGCAGATGCCAATGGTGACGCCTTGACCTATGCCTGGACGCTCACCAGCAAGCCAGCTGGAAGTGCAGCAGTACTCTCGCAATCGACCGTGGCAAAACCAAGCTTTACTGCCGATGTAGCCGGACAGTACGTGGCAAGTCTGGTTGTGAAAGACGGTTCCCTCAATAGCGCCGCTAGCAGCGTTACTGTTACTGCCACTGCCGTCGCCCCGCCGTCATCAGCTCAATTCAACATGGCTCAAACCGTCTCGGACGGTGCTCAGGGCACCACCATGGCATTTTCCGGTCTGGCATTGATGACCGACAACCTTGATGCGCAGTCGTTTTTTCCGCCAGGTAAGGTGGCCGACTACACTGGTTTTCAGTTCCTGCGTGACAACGATCCCAGCAATATGGGGCATAACACTAGCTTTCTGACCCGGGTGGCAAACAACGTGATTTACACCTTGAGCGCCAGTCAACTGGCTCAGTTGTCAGCACTGGCAGCCACGCAACAAAGCCAGATTGACCAGTATGGCTATGGACGCTTTCCGCTGATGCAGGCTTTCAGGCGCTTGATTGATGGCAACATTCCGAGCGGCTCCAGCGGACTCAACTTGAACGCGGTCAAGGCAGCCTCGCGTGCGCTGTATTTGATTGACGGTCAAATCAGCTTTGACCGAGCCGTGCTGTACGCCAGCATCATCAACTCACTGAC
>CAIOAQ010000551.1 GCA_903856025.1 uncultured beta proteobacterium | reverse complement strand
GCTGTCTTGGCCATGGCAACCATGGACACCATCAAGCTGTTTGGCGCTGAACCGGCCAACTTTTTGGACGTGGGCGGCGGCGCGACACCTGAGAAAGTCACCGAAGCCTTCAAGATCATGTTGAAGAACCCCAAGGTCGAGGCCATTTTGGTCAACATCTTTGGTGGCATCATGAAATGCGACACCATTGCCACCGGCATCATCGCTGCGTGCAAGGCGACCAACCTGAATGTACCCCTGGTGGTCCGCATGAAGGGCACCAACGAAGACCTGGGCAAGAAGATGCTGGCCGACAGCGGCTTGCCCATCATTTCTGTGGACACGATGGCAGAAGCTGCCCAAGCGTCTGTCAAAGCGGTCGCCAAGTAACTTGCTGATTAGGAAACATCATGTCTATTTTTATCAACAAAGACACCAAAGTCATCACCCAGGGCATCACTGGCAAGACCGGTCAGTTTCACACTGAAAAATGCCAGGAATACGCCAACGGCAAGAACTGCTTCGTGGCGGGTGTGAACCCCAAGAAGGCCGGCGAGTCGATTTTCAACATTCCGATTTACGCCTCGGTCAAGGACGCAGCATCTGCCACTGGCGCCACCGTCAGCGTGATTTACGTGCCACCAGCTGGCGCTGCTGCAGCCATTTGGGAAGCCGTGGAAGCCGATCTGGATCTGGCCATCTGTATCACCGAAGGCATCCCAATCCGTGACATGCTGGAAGTGCGTAACCGCATGCGGGCCAAGGAAGCCGCTGGCGGCAAGAAAACCTTGTTGCTCGGCCCTAACTGCCCTGGTTTGATCACGCCTGATGAAATCAAGATCGGCATCATGCCCGGTCACATCCACCGCAAAGGCCGCATTGGTGTGGTCAGCCGCTCTGGCACGTTGACCTATGAAGCTGTCGCGCAACTCACCGAAATCGGTCTGGGCCAATCCAGTGCCGTGGGCATTGGTGGCGACCCCATCAACGGCTTGAAGCACATCGACGTGATGAAGGCTTTCAACGACGATCCAGACACCGATGCAGTCATCATGATCGGCGAAATCGGCGGTCCAGACGAAGCTGAAGCCGCACGCTGGTGCAAGCTCAACATGAAAAAACCCATCGTGGGCTTCATCGCTGGTGTGACCGCACCTGCAGGCAAACGCATGGGTCATGCGGGCGCGTTGATCTCTGGCGGTGCCGACACTGCAGAAGCGAAACTGGCGGTCATGGAAGAGTGCGGCTTCACGGTCACGCGCAATCCATCAGAAATGGCAAAATTGCTCAAAGCCATGCTCTAATCTCCTCAACCTTGGCTGTGTAATGCAGCCATTGCCAAAGCCGGATGCCCAGTTACTGGACAATCCGGCTTTGTTATTTTTGGTATTAATGAATTGACGAAAGATTGGGTGGAACAGTTCTTGAACGCTCCCTTTTGGCTGGCCGTGGGCCAGATCATATTGATCGACATCTTGTTGGGTGGCGACAACGCCGTGGTGATAGCCCTGGCCTGTCGGCAATTGCCACCGCGCCTGCGCCTGAAGGGCATCGTCTTGGGCACCCTAGGTGCCATCGTGCTGCGGGTAGCACTGATTGCGTTTGCGTTGACCCTGTTGCAAGTCCCCTACTTGAAGTTGGTAGGCTCAGCGTTGTTGCTCTGGATTGGCGTCAAACTGCTGCTACCTGAGGAAGAAGGGCATTCCTCCCTACAAGCCAGCGACAAACTTTGGTCTGCTGTGAAAACCGTGGTCATTGCTGATTTGGTGATGAGTATTGACAATGTGATCGCTATTGCAGGTGCGGCCACCAACGCCGGAGAGCAACACCAAATGGTGTTAGTCGTTTTCGGACTGCTGGTCAGTATTCCCATCATCGTCGCTGGCAGCCAGCTGATTCTGCGTCTGATGGACCGTTTCCCGTCCATTGTGACGGTGGGGGGCATGCTGCTGGGCTGGATAGCAGGTACCATGGCTCACAGCGACCCGGCTGCTGCATTGTGGCTCCCTCAAGGTGATTTTTGGCATTACGCTTTGGGTGGCACAGGTGCTGCTGTCGTTTGGTTATGTGGAACCACATTGAAGCAACGCGCATAGCGCGCGATTTGATCTCTGCGCCAGTGTGAAGCATGTCTATCAGGGAGGCCTGGCAATGATGGCATTCAAGAGGTTGGCTATTTGGCGTTCAGGACGGGCTTGGGGTACGTTCGTCTGCTGCGTTTTCCTTGCACTTCAAACCTCGACAGGTTTTTTTGACACCTGGGAGCGGTCTTTCTACGACTATGCCCGCAGCCACGCCTCTGTACTTCGGACGGAGGTTGCACCCATTGCGCTGATTGCCATTGACGATGCGAGCCTTGAAAAACTGGGCAGATGGCCCTGGCCACTCGATATACAAGCAAAGCTGATTGACAAACTGGCTCAGGAAAAACCCCGCGCCATCATTGTGGCTTTACCCAGCGCTGCATTGCATACCGATTTCTCTGGTGATCTGATGCAGAAAGTCAAAGATCTGTTGGAGCGCGCGGCCCCTGCAGCACCAGCTGCAACCGCAGATTCAGGGGAAACACGACAGGCTTTGGCTGCCATATTGGACGAACTGCTGGTGTCAGCCAAGGACAAAGCCCACTGGGATCACAGCGTTCAAGCGGCTGGCAACGTCGTGGTGGTGCCGAATGGCAACTTGACTGCCGGATCGGATATTGCAGAGAGCCGGCGTCCATCGGAAAGACTTGCCACTGCCAAGCAAGCGTTTCCAACGGATTCTTTTGCAGATGTGCTGGACGGAACAACGCCAACTCACCAGTTTGCCAACAAGGTGGTGCTGATCGGAGTGACTTCTCCTGCATTGCTTGCCGTTCGAGATGGTTCAGACCATCAAGCGATGTCACCGCTGAAAGAACTGGCGCGCAGCATCTCAAGCATGCTGCCGACGCTTGATGCACAAGAACCACCCAGGTCAAATTGGTTTGTATTTTTGATCACGGTCTTGACCGGTGTTTACATTGCCGTCTGGACCGCTGCGCTCCCGACAAGCGTGTCCGTCGGAGTGGGACTGGTGTCAGCTGCTGGCTTACTCGGGATGGAATTCTGGCTGGTCGCCAACCTTGATCTTTGGTTGAAACTGGTTTTCCCAACCTTCCTTCTGGCGTCTGGCGTGGCATTGCAGTTCTTCCACAAAATTGCTCTCCGGCACAGTCTTAAAGAGCAAACGGTGCGATCAAAGGCACCCGAACATGCAGACCGCATGATGGGATTGGCCTTGCAAGGACAAGGGCAGTTGGATATGGCGTTTGAGCGTTTCCAACATACGCCGATGAACGACACCGTTGCTGGCGACTTATATTGGCTGGCGATAGAGTATGAGCGACAACTGCGTTTTGACAAGGCAAAGGAAATTTATGAGTACATCGCCCGTCACATCCCCGATTTCAAAGATGTGAAGGCCCGCCTGTCCAGTGCCAACGCGGCCACTGATCACCCACAAAATTCAGAGCTTCCCGCGACGCCATTGAATGCTTTAAGCAACGATGCCGCACTTGGTCAGCCCAAGTCTCTGGGGCGTTACCGAATTGAAAAGCCTCTCGGCAAAGGTGCCATGGGCGCGGTTTACCTTGGGAAGGATGCCAAAATTGGCCGCCAGGTCGCGCTCAAGACCATGGCGCTCGGTCAGGAATTTGATGGTGCCGAGCTGATGGACGCACGCGATCGCTTCTTCCGCGAAGCCAAAGCCGCTGGGCGGCTGCAGCATCCAGGTATCGTGACCATTTTTGATGTGGGTGAAGAAGGTGACCTGGCATTCATTGCCATGGAATATGTCGCAGGCCAAGACCTGCAAACTTTTTGCAAACAAGGCCAGTTGATGCCGGTGCCACGGGTTGTGTCCATCGTGAGGCGAGTCGCACAAGCGTTGGCCTACGCGCACCGTCACCAAGTGATTCACCGAGACATCAAACCCAGCAATGTCATGTACGATCTGATCACGGACACGGTCAAGGTGACTGACTTTGGTGTCGCCCGCATCACTGACGGCAACAAAACCAGGACCGGCGTGGTACTGGGGTCCCCGAGTTACATGGCAACCGAGCAACTGACCGGATTGACACTGGACGGCCGATCGGATCTTTACGCCCTGGGTGTCATGCTGTTTCAGTTGCTTACCGGCGTGTTGCCGTTCAGGGCAAGCAGTTTGGCCGAGCTGATGTCCAAGATCGCAAACGACCCCGCACCAGACATTCGGCAGTTCAGGGCGGAACTTCCTGAAGAATTAGCCCGGATAGTGGCACGTCTATTGGAAAAATTACCGGAAAACCGCTATCAAGACGGTGAAGCGCTGGACCATGCGCTTTCGAGCTATGCAGAGCATGTACAGTCCCGTATGACATCCCCAACGACTTCAGCACTTCCTCGGGGCGAACCTGATGCCCCCCCTATTCTTGACTTGGAGTTATAGCTTTCCATCATGCAATTCAACTTTTTTGCCATGACCGACCCGGGTCAAGTGCGCACCAATAACGAAGATTGTGCGTCCTTTGATGAGGGCTTTGGTGTCGCTGTTCTGGCCGACGGAATGGGCGGCTACAAGGCGGGGGAAGTCGCTAGCGGCATGGCCGTTACGTTCATACAGTCAGAGTTGGTGAAATGGCTGGGGTCCAGCGGGCGTAAACGTGATGCAGACCAAATTGAAACTGCCATCAACATGTGCATCGGCAGAGCCAATCAATCCATATTAAACGCGGCCCTGTCCAATCCGCAGTACGAAGGCATGGGTACGACCGTCGTCACAGGCGTATTCAATAGCAATCACTTGATTTTGGGTCATGTGGGAGACTCGCGCTGTTATCGCTGGCGTTCAGGAAAGCTCACGCAAATCACCAAAGACCATTCCTTGCTACAAGAGCAGGTTGATGCAGGGCTGCTCACACCAGAACAGGCTGCCGTTGCCCCAGGGAAAAACCTGCTTACCAGGGCACTGGGCGTTGAACAAGAAGTGCAAGTGGAAATTCATGAGCATCACGTTTTGGCTGGGGACGTGTATTTAATGTGTTCTGATGGTCTATCTGACATGTTGAACGACACCCAGTTAGCCGCAATTTTGGAAGCGCATGTGCTTTTGCCTGAGATGGCCGCTGAATTGATCATGAAAGCCAATGCAGCGGGTGGGCGGGATAACATCGGCGTTTTGCTGGCTCAGGCTAAAAGCGCTTCCAGGCCATCCACACTGATGACCCGGTTGTTTGGCAATCCATGATACAAATCAGTTTATTGGTCGCCTTGACGGTGATCATTTAGTGAATTTTAGGAGGTGCTTATGCCAAGAATAGTCATCATGATGGACGGCATCGTGATCAAAGAGGTTGAACTGACGAAAGAGCGCACGTCCTTGGGACGTCGCCCTTACAACGACATCGTCATCGAAAACTTGGCAGTCAGTGGGGAGCACGCCGCTTTTTACGTGACCCCCCGTGACGTCGCGATTGAGGATCTCAACAGCACCAACGGCACCTTTGTCAACGGCAAGGCGATCCGAAAACAGGTGCTCCGGCACGGCGACGAATTGGAGGTTGGCAAATACAAACTTCAATTTGAATCCGAACAAGAACCCGATTTTGAAGAAACCCAGATGGTGACCCGCCGCAAGCCGGCGACTGCCGAGGAGTCGATGCCAAAACGTCCGGTGACTGGATCCATTAAAGTGTTGTCAGGGCCCGCCAATGGCCGTGAAATGGCCTTGACCAAAGTCGTTACAACAGTTGGAAAGCCCGGCGTTTCCATCGCGGCGATCACACATCGTGGGCACTATTTCTCAATTCATTATGTTGAAGGCCCGGACGTCCCTGTGCTCAATGGAATTGCGATCAGCACCGAGCCCGTCATTTTGAAAAATGGCGACCACATGGTTCTGGCGGGTACCCACATGCAGTTTATTCAAACTTAGTCTGAAAGCTTAGGAGGTTGCCTGACACGCAAGCCGATGCGTGCGGCGTCCAACCTGAAGAAGCTTGCACAGTATGAACACGAGCACAAAAATCATGAGCACCAAACATGAAGGCATGACCTTTGAGGCGCTTTTCTACAAGCAGCTGCAGCACGTCACAGCGCGCATCCATGAGACTGACAACATCGAGCAAATCATGCTGGAAGCCAGCCCCGACATTTGCAAGCTGTTCAATGCCGATCGGCTCACGCTTTATGTGGTCAACGAAGACCGTACTGCGATCATTTCCAAAATCAAAACAGGACTCAACAGCAGCCGCGACCTGAAGCTTCCCATCACGCCGCAAAGCATTGCAGGTTATGTGGCCTACAGCAACATGCTGGTGAATTTGCCGGATGTCTACGACGAGGAGTCTTTGAAGAAGATCCATCCATCGCTGACCTTTCTGAAAGAGGTCGACAAACGATCCGGGTACCGCACCCGGGAGATGCTGGTAGCACCGATTTTGGACGGAAAAATTCTCTATGGCGTGTTGCAAATCATCAACAACAAAAGTGAGTGCCCTTTTGGCGAGCTTGAGATTGAAGGAGTTTCGCAACTCTGCAAAACATTGGCCACGGCCATTCGTCATCGACTTCAGGAAACCGAAGACACCGTGCGCCGCATGGCCACCAAATACGATGGTTTGGTATCTGACGGTGTCATGACAGCTGAAGAGCTGC
>CAIOAQ010000550.1 GCA_903856025.1 uncultured beta proteobacterium | reverse complement strand
CCGGTGCGGGTACGGCTCTGCTTTTGGATCAGGCTGAATCCAACCCCATCCGTGAGCAGTTCTACACCAAAGTGGCTGGCAAATCTGGTTCACAGGTCAAGGCCGCTTGGTCGCGACTGGTGTTCTCTGGCAAAGCCACACCCCCTAAGGAAATTGCAAATTCTGCCGAAGTGAAGAAGCTTGTAGCAAACAACCCAAATGCGGTGGGCTACATTGAGAAAAGCGCAGTTGACGGAACGGTCAAGGTGCTGCTTTCTGCAGATTAAGCTTTAGTAGTTGGAAAAAATACGGGGACGGGCTGACCGTTCCCGTCAGAATAATTGGATTGGAGAAAAGTGCCATGAGCGTCAAAATGAAAATTTGGTTCCTACCTATCGTGGCAACCATCATCTTCGCGCTAGGCACTTTTGCCGTGCTCTTCATCTCCACCAGCACCTTGAGCACCATCGGCGGCGTAGGCGAAACGCAATACCCCTACCTAGATGCCACCAACAAATTTGCAACTCGGCTGGATGCCCTCTTGGCGACCATCACCAGCGCGGTGAGCGAGGGTGAAAAGAAACGCCTCGATGAGGCCAACGAAATTGCCGGCCAGATGCGCGCCATTCTCAAAGAAGCCGAAAATCTGGCGGGGCACAATGAACAAGTCCGCGCATTGTCATCTGAATTTGAGGCTTATTTCAATGCCTCCATGACAACCGCCGGGCTCTTTTTGGGTGACATCAAGGGTGACCCCGCCGCATCAGTCCCTAAGATGCAAGAGACGCAAAAGAAACTTGAGGCTTCACTGAAAGTTCAACGCGAATTGGCTCAAACTGAATTTGCTTCTGCACTGAAGCAAGCCGAGGCAGGTGTTCGCTCCAGCCGGAACGTCACGGTGATCAGCGGGTTGGTGGTGATTCTCGTATTGGGTATCGCCTCATGGCTGGTCATCGGCAGTGTGTGGTCGCAACTGGGAGGGGAACCAGAATATGCGCGCTCCGCCATGCGATCCATGGCACGGGGTGATTTGTCGCAACACATCAAACTCATTGATGGCGACAAATCCAGTCTATTGGCCGCCGTTCATGAAATGACGCACGGCCTACGCACCATGGTCTCCGGTGTGCGCTCCAGCAGCCATTCCATTACCGATGCCGTGCGTGAAATTGCCTCCGGCAACCACGATTTATCCATACGCACCGAACAACAGGCCTCCTCTTTGGCGCAAACTTCCAGCAAAATGGCTGAAATTACATCAACCATCCAACAAAACGCGGACAACTCGCGCACCGCCAGCGACTTGGCACACACGGCATCGTCGGTTGCAGTTCGTGGCGGCGAGGTGATGGGTGAGGTGATTCAAACCATGGCCAGCATCGACCATTCCTCCAAGAAAATTTCAGAGATCATTGGTGTGATCGACGGCATTGCGTTTCAAACCAATATCTTGGCCTTGAATGCCGCCGTTGAAGCCGCTCGCGCAGGTGAACAGGGCCGCGGTTTCGCGGTGGTAGCCAGCGAAGTGCGCTCTTTGGCCGGCCGGTCAGCACAAGCAGCCAAAGAAATAAGCGCGTTGATCAAGACGTCGGTCGATCAAGTCGGACATGGTTCCACCTTGGTCAAACGCGCTGGAGAAACCATGCAGGAAATCGTCGATTCCGTCAAAAAAGTGGGCGGCATCATCGAGGAAATTACAGTCGCCTCGCGCGAGCAGGCAGACGGTATAGCAGAGACCGGGCGTGCCATACAAGCCATGGACGAAACCACGCAACAAAATGCAGCACTGGTAGAACAGGCGGCCGCGGCGGCTTCCAGCCTGGAAGAACAAGCGGATGATTTGGTTCAAGCCGTGGCCACGTTCAAGTTAGGTGAAGCAGGCGACAGTGACGCGGGCAACCCGGCGTTATCCATGATTTCAATGCGCTAGGTCATTGGGAATTTAGCTACACCATATTGAGCAAAATCCCAATTAATTTTCTCCCTATCGGCACCTTATCCCACTGGATGAGTCCGCCGCCTGAACGCCACACCTGGATTGCCGAACTTCGATGGCAACGAGCCGCAGAGAGACGTCAAATGCGACGATCCGGAATCCATTGCCCCCTGACGATGCTCGGTGGTTACCTATAGGCATACAAAGGCCGACGTATTCACACGTTGATCGTCATCGGTGATGTGACCAAAAATTATGGTGGTGATGTCACCTCCCAGGTCAAAGCAGCATGGTCGTTTCTGGTGTTTTCCGGAAAAGCAACGCCACCGAAAGAATTGGCCAATTCTGCTGAAGTCAAAAAAATGGTGTCCAACAACGCCATTGGCTACATAGAAAAAGGTGCCGTGGACGCTTCGGTAAAAGTTCTGGTAACTGCTGAATGAACTGGACGTCCTTGCAATTTGCATAACGTGGCGTCCATGAAGGTTGCCACATTGTCGGGACGTTTTGAGCCATTTTTCTGGTTCATTTTCATCGTTTGCTGGGGTATGCTTGCACCATGTCCAGCTTACTCATCATTGAAGACGACGAATTGCTGCGCGACGGCCTGTGCGCCCAGCTCGCTCAAGCAGGCCACGGTGTGACCTCCGCACCTGACGGCGAAACCGCACAGACCCTGCTACAAAGCCAGCGCTTTGATGGTGTTGTGCTGGACCTGGGTCTGCCAAAAATCAGTGGCATGGAGGTGCTGCGCTGGGTCCGCAAGCGCCTGCCTGCGCTGCCAGTACTGATACTCACCGCGCGTGATGGCATTGATGACCGAGTCCAGGGTCTCAATGCGGGTGCAGACGACTACCTGACCAAACCCTTTGATATGGCAGAACTTCAGGCACGCTTGGGGTCTCTCTTGCGACGCTCGCGGTTGCCTGCGTTTGGAGGATCGTTGGAATTGGCCAGCAACAACACCTCGCGGTACTTGCGGGTAGACGCGCACCTGCCCCAAGCCTGGTTAGGTGACGAAGAACTTGAACTCACTCAACGGGAGTGGGCTTTGCTACAGCTGCTGGTGACGCACGCCGGTCGTGTGGTCAGCCGTGAAGATGTGCTCGAAACCTGGCAGACCGATCCCGTGGAGCCCGGTGCCATGGCATCCAACGCGCTGGAGGTGTATATCCACCGTCTGCGCCGCAAACTCGCCGACTCTGGACTGAATATCCGAAATGGGCGAGGCCTGGGTTACATGATGGAGACTGCCAGCACATGAATCAGGGCGAGCGAAGCCTGTCCCTGAAGCGTCAACTCTTGCTATGGCTGTTACTTCCCCAGCTGGTGCTGTTTTTTGTAGGTGGTGCACTGGCCTACCGCATTGCGCTCAATTACGCAGAAAAAGCCATTGACCAGTCACTCACCCAATTGGTTCGCTCGCTGGCGCGCCAAGTGAAACCTATAGGTTCCGGACTGCTGGTGGATTTTCCCAAGGCTGCGCAAGATTTCATCGAGCAAGACCCCAAAGATCGCGTGAGCTACATGGTGTCGAGTCCGCCAGGCAGTTTTTTAATCGGCAACGGCACGCTGCCGACACCCACAGGTGTCAGCCACATTCAACCCAACGAAACCAGGCTCTACAACACGGACGTGGACGGCAAACCCATGCGTGTCGCCCTGTTGGAAGTAGATTACGGAGAAGCCAGTGCGCCACAACGCCTGCGTGTGCAAGTCGCCAAAAGCCTGGCGGTGCAAGAGCGCCTGACCACCGAGCTGATTGCGGACATGCTGGCTCCCTTGCTGCTGCTTGGAATTGTGTTGAGCGTGCTGGTGTACGGTGGCATTTCGCGTGGGTTACAACCATTGATGCGCTTGCAAGCGCAACTGGGTGACCGACGCAAGCAATTGCTGTCCGACTTTTCTCCTATCGAGCTCACCCAGGCACCCCATGAAGTGCACGCCCTGGCCCATGCGGTGAACCAGCTGCTGAGTGCCGTGCAGCGCAGCCTGGGACAGGAAAAACGTTTTCTGAGCGACGCTGCACACCAGCTGCGCACACCCCTGGCTGGCTTGATCAGCCAAACCGAGCTGGCGCTCAACGAGACCGACCCCACCGCCTTGCGAGACCGCTTGACCAAAGTTCTCTCAGGAGCCAAGCGCAGCGCACATCTGGTGCACCAATTGCTTTCTCTGGCACGCAACGAAGTCGAGGTTAAATTGCAGCCCATGGATGTCGCAGCGTTGGCGCAAGAAGTAGCACGCGAATGGACACCGCGCGCCTTGAAAGTGGGTGCAGACCTGGGCTTTGAAGGCGTTGACCACGTCCAAATCATGGGTGAGCCGGTGCTGCTGCGTGAAGCCCTGAGCAATCTGATTGACAATGCTCTGACCTACGCTGGTGCCAACAGTGAAATCACCGTTCACATTCAACTCCAGAATCGGCACGTGCTGATGGAAGTCACTGACAACGGCCCGGGGCTTGATGCGCAGGATCTGCCGCACGTATTTGAACGATTTTGGCGCGCCAGCACACTGCCAGGCGGTTGTGGGTTGGGGTTGGCGATTGTGGCCGAGATCGCCCAGCGACATGGTGGTCAGGCAAAAGTCTTGGCAGCGCAACCTCATGGCCTGCGGGCGCAACTGTGGCTACCGGCCTCATCGTCAGCGTAACTCCTGAGTGAAGTCAGGAACGTTTCGATGAATAATGGTGCAAATCCAAATTTAACATTCATCGTCTCCAAGCAAAGCAAAGTAAAACAATATAAAGTCACCAACCGTTGATCCTGAAATGACCGCCTCATCACCTGCCAGCCCCCATCTGCCAGTACCGTCAAACCAGGAAGAAACGGCTTTCCTCGGCTTGGCGTTGGCACATGCCGACCAGGGACTGCTGGTGATCGATGCACAACAACGGGTGCGGTATTTCAACCATCAAGTTTGCCTGTTGCTTGATTTGCCCCCAGAACTGCTCGCCACACAGCCCAGCATCCAGGCCGTGACCCAGTGGCAAAGCCAGCGCGGTGACTTTGGCCCGCAGGATTCCTCGCTGGAGTCGTCGTTGCAAGCCTACATGCAACGGGTGGAGTTGGGTGGTCGCGATGACCCTCCTGATCGCTACCAGCGCGTGACCCACACCGGATTGACGCTGGATGTGCGCTCAGACATATTGTCAGATGGCTCCATCGTGCGTGTCTTTACCGACATCACTGCCCGCGTTCAGGAGCACGCGGCGCACACCAAGTTGAACCAACTCACCACCAAGTTGCAAATCCTGGCCAAGATAGGCGGTTGGGAAATTGACATGGGCAACCATCAAATTCTGTGGACCGAGGGCACGTACCGCATTTTTGAGGCCGACCCTGCCACATTTATTCCCAGCCTGGAGACGGTACGTCCCTTGTTCACGCCCGAGTCCTTGCAGACCGTACAGGCCTCTTACCGTGATTCTGCTCACCAACCCGCCACCCATGATTTTGTGATCGAGATGTTGACACTCACCGGTCGGCGTATCTGGCTGCACTCTCATGGAAACTCTGTGTGGCACAACGGAAAGATCATTCAACGCACGGCCATTGTTCAGGACGTGACCGAGCGCACATTGACCGAGCAGGCGCTCAGGCAAAGTGAATCCCGGTGGAAAACGGCATTGGAGAGCACCGGTGACGGCTTATGGGACTGGGACCTGCAAACCGGCCAGGAATACTCTTCCCCCAGCCTGCTCAAAATGTTTGGGTTTGACAGCAGCAACATGCCCGACGGCAACTACCAGCTTTACGATCGCACCCACCCCGAAGACCGCGACCGCATCAGGCGCGATCATCAAGCCCACTTTGATGGCTTGACATCCACTTATGCCAATGAGCATCGCGTACTTTGTCAAGACGGCAGTTGGAAATGGGTACTTTCACGGGGCATGGTCATCAGCCGTGATGCGCAAGGCCGTCCGTTGCGCATGATCGGCACCCACACCGACATCACCGAGCGAAAACAGGCGGAGGCGCTGGTTTGGGAGCAGGCCCACTTTGATCCGCTGACCGGACTGCCCAACCGTCGCATGATGCAGGTTCGTTTGGCCCAGGAAATCAAAAAATGCCACCGCGATCGACAGCAATTGGCCCTGCTGCTCATTGACCTGGACCATTTCAAGGAAGTCAACGACACCCTGGGTCATGACCAGGGCGACGTGTTGCTGACCCAGGCCGCACGCCGCATCCAGCATTGCCTGCGCGAAGTGGACACCGTGGTCCGTATGGGGGGCGACGAATTCACCGTGATCATTTCAGGGCTCTCAGATGTGACCCATCTGCACGCTATTTTTCCCAAGCTGCTCAAGGCCTTAAGCGAATCTTTCCAACTCGGCGAGGACCAGGTATTTGTGTCGGCCAGCATTGGTGTCACGGTGTACCCAGATGATGGCGAGGAAATCGAAACCCTGCTGAAAAATGCCGACCAGGCGCTGTACGTCGCAAAAGGCGCAGGACGCAATCGTTTCAGTTTTTTCACACCAGCGCTGCAAGAAGCCGCCAATCTGCGGGCGCAACTCACACACGACTTGCGAACCGCACTGAAACAACAGCAGTTTCGCGTGGTCTACCAACCGATTGTCGAACTGGCCACTGGCCGCATTCACAAGGCTGAGGCGCTGGTGCGATGGCAACATCCCGTGCACGGACTGGTCAGCCCCGCAGCGTTCATCCCTGTGGCCGAGGCCAGCGGCCTGATTGTGGACATTGGTGAATGGGTATTTCACCAGGCAGCCAGTCAAGTGCACGCATGGCGAAACAAGTTGCACCCTCAATTTCAGATCAGCATCAACAAAAGTCCCATCCAGTTCGAAAGACCCAACCCGGCTCACACGCCATGGATCAAGCAACTCGCCGCCCTGAACCTTCCAGGTGAAAGCATCGTGGTGGAAATCACCGAGGGGCTGCTGTTGTCCAACAGTGATGGTGTCGTAGAGCAGTTGCTCAACTTGCGTGAGGATGGCATCAAGGTGTCTCTGGACGACTTTGGCACGGGCTATTCCTCACTGTCCTATCTGCAGCGTTTTGACATTGATTTTGTAAAAATAGACCAGTCGTTTGTGCGCCATCTGGTTGCCGACTCGACCGACCTGGTGCTCTGCCAGGCGATCATCGCCATGGCCCATGCGCTGGGCATGACCGTGATTGCGGAAGGGGTGGAAACCGAACAGCAACGCGATTTGCTGGTGGCAGCCGGGTGCGACTACGCGCAAGGCTACTTTTATTCTCGACCCGTGACGGCCACCGAATTTGAAACCCTGTTTAAAACGCTTCAGTGACCCGTTGCAACAGGTTCAACGGTCAAAAAACCGGTCAAGGCCGCCAGCATTTCTTCGGGTGTTTCGTTCATCTGGTGATGCCCCCCATTCAGGTAAACCACCTGGGCATTTTTAGCCCCGTGAATCAGGTCCTGTGCCGCCTTTGGCGGGGTCATTTGATCCACCTTACCCAGCACAAACAGCACCGGGCAGGTCACATTGGTGACCGCCTGCAAACCATTCTGGTAGCTGTCACAGGCCTTGAAGCCGGTGTAAAACACATTGGTTTTCACATTGCTGGCCAACACCCGACGCCCCAGGGCCATCGAAGCGCCATAGACCCAGGTGCCAGGTCCCATGGCGGAAGGCGGTGGCGCAAGTGTGGAGCGCGAAAACACATTGACCATTTCCAGTGCCTTCATGGGTGCCGACACCGACAACTCCAACAAGGCCGGGGACACCCGCATCGGGAAGGCCGTGCCCACCAACACCAGCTGGCGCACGCGTGCAGGCGCGCGTGAGGCTGCTTCCAGTGCGATAAGTGAGCCAAAGCTGTGGCCGATCAGCACCGCTTTTTCAAGGCCAGCCGCATCCATCAGCGCCAGCACAAAATCGGCCGCTTCTTCTACCGTTTGGGGTGGTTCGCCTGCGCTGCGGCAATGGCCGGGCAAATCCAGCGCCAGCACATTCCAGCCGTGGTGCGCCAAGTAGCGCGTTTGCAAAATCCACACGCTGTGGTCGTTGAGCACACCATGGATGAAGATGGCTGTGGGCTTGGCCGCATCAAACGGCTTGCCGCCGGTGTAGCAATAAGTGGGAGCTTGGTTGACGGTAAGGATCATGACGTGGCTCTCTTCGGCAATTTATCTATAAGAAATAGCCTTCTAGGCGGCGTTAAATATGTGCAAGCAGCTACAAATAATATAGCACATTGCGCAATTGGTGAGATTATGCGGCTTTTGGTGGGGCTGCGGGTGGTTTGAGTCGCAAGGGTTGCCCCTCAAACTCGGTGTTGAGAACCACGGTGCTGGTCGTGCGGGAAACGCCGGGGATGGATTTGATTTGGGTGAGCACGCCTTCTAGGTCGCGCGCTTGACGGGTACGAACTTTGGCGAGAAAGTCGTATTCCCCCGCCACACTGTGCAGTTCTTGCACGGCAGAAATGTCGCGCAGGCGGGCGGCGATCTCGCGGCAATGGGTGCCGCCGTCGTTGCGAATGGCGACAAAAGCGGTGAAGTTCAATCCCACCGCTTCGTGGTTGACCTGAAGCGAAAAGCGCTCGATGGTGCCGCGCTCCAGGAGCTTTTTCACCCGCTCATGAACAGCGGCAGTAGAAAGCCCCACCTCGGCTCCTATATCGACGTAAGAACGCCTGCCATCCTGGCTAAGAGCCGAAATAATTCCGGCATCCATGCCATCTATGTTGATATTTTCTTGTTGATTGGACATTTTCTATAAGTCACTGGTAATATTCCACAAATCGTTCAAGTTTCCATAAATTTTACGGAGTGTGGTGGTTTATGCCTGTAAATTTTCAATCATTCGTAAAAAGGCACCATGCTGCATCGCTCATCATCGCGCTGTTGCTGGTTTATATCGTATGGGGTACGACTTACTTTGCCATTGGAATTGTCCTGAAAAGCATGTCGCCGCTGTGGCTCAATGGGGTGCGTTTTACGCTGGCCGGACTCATCATGCTGGCCTGGGCCTTGGCACGGGGTGATCGGTTGCCCACAGCGGTGCAGTGGCGCAACGCGGCCTTGGTGGGCGGCTTGATGGTGTTTGGTGCCATGACCTTGGTGATGCTGGCGCAAAGCCACGGCATTGGCTCGGGACTGATGGCCACGGTGGTGACCACCATGCCGATGTGGCTGGCGTTGTGGACGCGCCTGGGGGGTGAGCGGGTGCCCACAACGAGTTGGGCGGGTTTGACCCTGGGCGTGGTGGGTGCAGCGCTGCTGGCCATGGAAGGCGACTTTTCCGCCAACTGGCTCGCTGCATTGGCAGCCTTTGGTGCGCCCTTGTGCTGGAGCGTGGGCTCGTATGCCTCACGCAAACTCAGTTTGCCGGGTGCCGCCATGGCATCCGCCGCGCAGTGGTTGTTGGGCGGCTGCATGGGACTGGTGTTGGCCGCTTTTGCAGAGCCGTTTGACGGCATGCTGCACGCAAGCACCACGAGTTGGCTGGCCGTTGCCTATTTGCTGGTGTTTGGCACGCTGATCGCGCTCAACGCTTACCTTTGGTTGCTGCAAAACACCACCGCAGCCCTGGCAGGCAGCTATTCATTTGTCAACCCGGCAGTGGCCTTGCTGGTAGGCGCAGGCATTGGGCATGAATCTCTCAACGGTTGGGTGTTTGCCGCGTTGCCGCTGATTGGCGCTGCGTTGTTGCTGATCTTGTACGGGAAAAATTGCGTGGTTTGGTTGCGTAAAATACAATCTTAGCCCTTGTAAATTATGCATCTATTGCTATAAAAATGTAGTTTGTTGCATGGTAAATGGCATCTTGTAAATACCTGCTGTAAGATCTGCAAATGTAAGCAGACCACAAGCAAGCAGGCACACAATTTCAGGTCCTTCAGACCGGTTTACCACCTCCACTATGCAACAGTCTCAACGATTTTTAATAGCGACAGCACTGTCGCTATTGGCCTGCATCAGTCATGCAGCCGATCAGGGCGTGACCGATTCCACCATCACCTTGGGCATGTCTGCACCCCTGTCCGGTCCGAATGGGGCGTATGGCACCGACATGCTGCAAACCATCCAGTCGTATTTCGACAGCATCAACAAAAATGGTGGCATTCACGGGCGCACGCTGGAGTTGGTGGCGTTGGACGACGGCTATGAAACTGAGCGCACGGTGGCCAATACCAACACGCTCATCAAAGAAAAAAATGTCTTTGCACTGCTGTCCTTTTACGGCTCCAGCCCCACCACAGAGGCCATGAACAAGGTTTTTGGGCCCGCCAGGGTTCCGCTGGTGGGCACGATTTCAGGCGCGGGAACCTTGCGTGAGTCGATCTCGGCCAACCCGAATTCACGCTATATGTTTCACGTCCGGACCAGCTACGCCAATGAAACCTCAGTGATTGTGAACCACTTGATCACATTGGGCATCACACGCGTGGCGGTGTTTTACCAGAATGACGGCTTTGGCAAATCCGGGCTGGAAGGCATCAACAAGGCACTCGCCCGTCACAAACTCGAACCGGTTGCGGTGGGCACGGTCGAGCGCAATTCGGTGGATGTCAACAAAGCCGTCGACGCCATTGCCAAATCAAACCCGCAAGCGGTCATCATGGTGACGCTGTACAAGCCCACGGCGGCCTTCATGAAGGCCATGAAACAGGCCGGGCAAAACCCCATGTTCACAACGCTGTCACCGGTCGGTACCGAACAACTTGTTCAGGAACTGGGCAGCCTTGACCCGCGTGGCCTGGGAATTTCCCAGGTGGT
>CAIOAQ010000549.1 GCA_903856025.1 uncultured beta proteobacterium | reverse complement strand
TTAATTGGGCCTGATCAATATATGGAGGCTGACGGACGCCGACACAGCCATGGGGTGCTGGAGTTCTATAGCAGTCTGGCGCGCCAGCGCGAAGCGCAATTACCGAGTCTCTCAATGACGATCGGCGCACTGATTGCGCAGACGGTGCAGCGCATCGAACAGCAGGAACTCATCCGCCAGTTGGCGCAGATTGATGATCTGACCGGCCTCGCCAACCGCAAGCATTTTCATCAACTGCTGGATGCCGCCTGCCTGAGTGCCACGTCAGCGGGCACATCGTTCGCCGTCCTGAATATTGACCTCGACCGTTTCAAACTGATCAACGATGCCTTCGGCCACGAGGCCGGCAACCTGGTCTTGCATGAATTTGCCCAGCGCATGCTGGGCCTTGGCTTGGTGGGTTGCACGGTGGGCCGACTGGGCGGCGACGAATTCGCCATCCTGATGGCACCAGACCAATCAATGGCGCAGCTGCAGGCCGTCGGTGAACGTGTCTTGCTGGCCGCGCGCCTGCCCTTCCTGTTCGAGCATCAGGAATTGACGGTCTCTGCCAGCGTGGGCGTCAGCGTCTTCCCCGACAACGGCTGGACCGGCTCGGAACTCATGCGCAGCGCCGATGCTGCGATGTATCGGCGCAAACACGGCGGCCGCAACGGACTGAGTTTTTTTTCAAACGGCACCTCGGAAACCCTGGCGGAGCAGCGCACGGCGCTGGCCAAGCAACTCACGATGGAAGCCGAGTTGCACCGCGCGCTGGTAAGTAATGAATTTTTTCTGGAATACCAACCCATTTTTGAGCGCGACGCTGAGCACATTGTTGCAATCGAGGCGCTGATTCGCTGGCGTCGGCCGAACGGTGAAGTGGTGCGCCCCGATCTTTTTATCCCGGTGGCGGAGCAGAGTCGCCTGATCGTACAGATCGGCCGCTGGGTGGTCAAACAGGCCTGCCGCGATTTGGCGTTGCTGCAGCACGCCGGCTTCACTGGCTTGCAAGTCAACGTCAACATGGCAGCGCCCGAATTTGTCAATGCCAATTTGCCGGGCGAATTGCTGGCCGTGGTGGAGGCGTGTGGCGTGGCACCACGCCACCTTTGCCTGGAGCTGACCGAGGGCTTGGTGATGAAGCAACCCGACAAAGTGATTCCGGTCATGGCGGCCTTGCGCCAGCATGGTTTCAAGATCAGTCTGGATGATTTTGGAATGGGGCATTCATCGCTGTCACGCATGAAGAAGCTGCCCATTTCGTCACTGAAAATTGACCGTTCATTTGTCAGTGGTTTGCCGCGCGACCGTGGTGACGCTGCAATCGTGCGCACCATCCTGGACCTCGGGCGTCATATGAACCTACAGGTGATCGCTGAGGGTATCGAAACCGATGCGCAGCTGCTTTACTTACGCCAATTCGGCTGCACCTTCATTCAGGGTTTTCTTTTGGGTCGGCCAAAAACAGTGCCCGAGCTGATGGCATTTCAACCACAAATCACCCGCGAATAACCAGGAGAAAAATATGAAAGACACGACCTCTCCGCTTCAAATAGACACCTTTTTGCCGTACATGCGCGACGTGATTCGCTGCGAACAATCGCTGCACGAGCTGAACCTGATGTGGCGCATGATCGAATCCGCTGCCAAGATGAACTGCCCGGTCGAAGCCAAAACCATTTTGCCAACCATGGCCGCCACCCGTGAGGGCTTCAATCGTCTCGAACAGGAGCTGGTGGCCAGTTTGGTGAGTGAAAAAGTGGCCACGGTGCTCGATGAGATTGGCACCAAGGCACAGTATGTGATCGACATTGTGGTGCGCAATCTGTACGAGCGCACGGCCGACGTGGGGTTTCTGGCCACCGATAACGAGTTGTGCGCCTTTGTTGCTGGACTGACCGACAACCAGGGCGCCATTCGCCAGCGTCTGCGTGCCTACCGCAGCAAATACACGGTGTATGACGAAATCATCTTGCTGGACACCGTCGGCAATGTGCTGGTGCAGATTGATGAAACCACACCGCTGGAAGGCAGCGTTGACCCGCTGCTGGCGCAAACGCTGGCCAGCGATGGTTACGTTGAAACATTCCGCGCCAGTGATTTGCGCCCCGCCAAAAAGCAGGCACTGATATATTCGCGCCGCATGCTGCATCCCGACACAGGTGTCGTCGTCGGCGTGCTGTGTCTGTGCTTCAACTTCGAGCAGGAAATGGCAGGCATCTTCCAGTCGCATCGCGACCCGGCCGGACGCTCCAACATGATGCTGCTCGACGGGAGCAATCGCGTGATTGAAAGTGCGGATGCGCTGTGGGTTCCATGGGGTGCCGTGGTGCCTGTCAACCTGGATGCGACACCAAAATTGATGATGTTTGCGGGTCGCGAATATCTGGTGCGAACCTATCCTGCCGGGGGCTATCAAGGTTACCCAGGGCCACCAGGTTGGCAGGGACAAGTCATGATTCCGGTTGACGTGGCGTTTACCGGCGACAGCAGCAGCACGCTGGCCGCGCTTGATCCCCGCGTTGCCACAGGTTTGCTGTCGCACGCCCAATCGTTTTCGCCCCCGCTCTACGAGATCATGGCGGCCGCCGAAACCATCCAGCGCGTGGTGTGGAATGGTCAGGTGATGACGACCGGTCAGCGCGGCGAACTGATGAAGCTCAAGACGATCCTGGATCAGATCAGCGAAACCGGCGCCCGCAGCAATGAACTTTTTTCGAAATCAATCGGCGATCTCTATGAAACCGTGCTGGCTTCGAGTCTGCGTGATTCTGAATTCGTGTCGCACTTGCTGGTGGATCTGCTGGACCGCAACCTGTACGAACGCTCGGACGACTGTCGCTGGTGGGCCTTGACACCGGAGTTGCAAGCGGCGCTGGCGGTACCGGAGCGCGATGCCGAGGTGATCAAGCGCATCACCGGCATTCTGGAATACATCAACCGCCTGTACACGGTCTACACCCGGATATTCATCTATGACGCAAGCGGTTGCATCATTGCCAGCACCCAGCCGGACCAGGATGGTGGGGCCGTGGTGGGTAGTTTCATCGATACGGTGACGCTGGCGCAGGTGCGGGCGCTACGCAGTGATCAGGATTACTGCGTGACACCGTTTGCGCCAACCCCCCTTTACGGTGACCGGCCCACCTATATCTACCACGCCGCGATCCGCCACCCCAATGCTGATGCGACCGTGGTCGGAGGCATCGGCATTGTGTTCGATGCAGCGCCCGAGTTTTCTGCCATGCTGCGGGGCGGGCTGGGGAACAAGGAGGAGATGACCGCCTTGTTTGTGGATCGTCGGGGCGGAGTGATCGCCAGCACCGACCCGACACGCCCGGTTGGAACCCAATTGGAAATGGACCCTGCCTTGCTGGCTCTGCCAAACGGCAGCAGCGCGTCGCGCATCGTGATCCACGACGGCCATTACGCGATCATGGGCTGCACGGTCTCCAGCGGCTACCGGGAATTCAAGGTGTCGGATGCTTATCGGGACGACGTGCTGGCCGTCGTATTTGTTTCTTTTGGTGAAGTACGCGAACGCCTGGGCGCTGGCCATCAGGGCAACACGGTGCTGAAATCGGATTTGACGACCATGGAGGGACGCGAGTTCGCCACTTTCTTCATCGATGGTTCCCTGTTCGCGCTGCCAGCCGAGCACGTGCGCGAGGCGCTATCGGCTTCAAAAATATCGGCGGTGTCGCGGACCGAGCGCAAAGCCTGCATCGGCCTGTTGGCGCTGCAGAATGAAGCTGAAAACCATGGCTCGGTCTGGGTGTTTGACCTTGGCTATCTCCTGCGCGGCGTGCCCTCCATGATCGACAAGAGCAGCCAGGTCATCATCGTGCGGCTCGGTACGCAAACGATTGGCCTGCTGGTCGATGCACTCCACGGCGTGCCCGAGTTCAGTGCGGCCCAGATCATGCCGTCACCCTTTGCGGGGCGTGCCGACGGCGCGCTGGTGAAATACTTCATCAAGGCAAATAATGGCCAATTGCTGATTCAGTCGGTCGATGTCAGCAGTCTTTTTGCGGTTCTGATGATTCGTGAGGGCGTTGTTCAAACAAGCTGATGGGGCCGGTCAAAGACCTGGTTTTGCACCAAAAACGACTCCTGAAGCATCCTCTCCAAAAGGGTGCAGAGAATGAACCAACTTCGGCCGTGCATGCACCATCTTGGTGTTATCGGCCCGTCGTCAAGTCTTTGCGGGAAATCATGACCCGGCTTACAGCATGGCGATCTGCGTGGCTGTCAGCACACCGTTATAAATCCGGAAATCGTCGATCAAACCGTTGAAGTACGGGTCTGCCGCATACTGCGAACGACCCAGCCAGTTCTGGCTGGTGCTGCCGAGCCGAAACGGCGCGGCGGTCATCGCGCTGTTGCTGCCGACTGCAACACCGTTCACATACAAGACTCCGACCGAGCCCGCCAGCGTGACGGCCACATGCGTCCACACACCAGTGGGCAATGCCGCCGTGCCGGCAATCGTTTGCTCGCCCACGCCGTTGTTGGTGGTGATGGCGAAACGAACGACACCGGCACCGCTTTTCGGTGACAGGAACAGGTAACGCCCCTGTCCCGCACCGAAGTCGAAGATGCGTTGCCAGTTGCCGCCGCCGTTCCAAAACACCCAGGCCGCGATGGTGCAGTCGGCCACATCGGTCATCAGGTCGTTGGGCAGGCTGACGTAGGCGTTGCTGCCGTTGAGTGACACGGCACCGCCC
>CAIOAQ010000548.1 GCA_903856025.1 uncultured beta proteobacterium | reverse complement strand
TGCCGATGACACGCACGTGCGCCCCGGCACCTAAAACCAGATCCTCGCGCTTGAGGCCAGTCATCTCCGACAATCGCAGTCCGGTTTGCAGTGCAACCGCATTGGTCACAAGCTCGTTGTAGACGATGGCCTTTTCTTGATCCGCCGGATTATTTGACCGCAGATGACCGCCAGCACCGAAGGAGAGGTGCTTGGCGAATTTGTGGTGCCGCTCAATCTTGGTCGTTCCCTTGTGGACCGTGCGACGCAGGGATTCGTCCATGACCCACTCCAGCAGGTACGTTGTGCGCACCGCATTGCCGAGTTCCTTCAATGCCATCGCGAATCGGTTCCTGGTGCTGTAACTGTTGACCTTTGCCAGGACCGCAGAGGGTGCGAGCGTACCGCTTTGGATCGCCAGCGCGAGTTGCATGAACTGTGAATAATGTTCATGGATCAGCGCCCAGTTGACCGTGCCAGAAAATAGCGAGTTGATCCTTGAGTACCGATTGGCGCTATCGGACCGATACAGCGCAAGACTTTGCCAGCGCCGAATGCGTGGCATCAGCTCAAGTCCCAGCAGATACGCCAAACCGAAGACGGCTGCCGACTGGCCATGCGTATCAGCATGCACGCGGTTGGGCCGCACCTCGGAGAGGTTCTGAAGCAACGCATCAAGAATGTAGGTCGCCTCGTAGGTGCCGCAGGCAATGAAGCGACTGAACAACGCAATGTAGTTGTCGGCGACGTGACGGTAAGCGATGCCACCGGTTTTGCCGTAACGGATATGGTGCTCGGCAAGCAAATTGTCTTCGTACGTTTCAAAGTGGGTGCCATCTGCGGCCGCGGATTCTCCACTTCCCCATTGCTGTGGCAACTCAAATCGCGCATACAGGTTGATCAGGTCTTCAGATGCGGCACGCAAGTCTTCAATGTCAACATGACGCCGGTCAGCAAAGGCCAGTTGATCGGCAGAGACTGTGCCACCGAGATGGCGCGCGGCCTCCGTTGGCCCAAGGCCGCAGCCATAGGCAAAAGTGGTCAACACGTAGCGGTGGCTGGCGTCCTTGATCTGGGGGCCAAGCCGGGACGGAAGTCCGAAGTGTCGGCCCCACTGCGCCCAGTGCTCTGTGTTTGAAATTGCCTCCAACACAGCGCGCTCGGGCATCTGGGCCATCATTTGGCTCTCAAGATTGATCGCTGTTTCTGGCGTACCCACTGCGCGCAGCCGTGACACGACTGGGCGCCCATGTTTTCCTCTTCGAAGGTATGCCTGTTGGCCGCCACCCACTGCGTTATCTAAAAAGCGGGCCTTCAGTTCAAGCGCATTTTTTACCGCGCGTATCAGGCCGTCGGCGCCATCAGCCCATCTACGTGCCGTGGCATATGCCGCGACCGCGCCGGGGTCAGCGGCTTCCGATGGCAAGCGGTCCCAGAACCTATCAAAACTCGATGATCCGGTGACGAATACTTCGCCAGCCTTAATCGCTGTTGCCAGTTCCAACATGACCACGACCTCCAATTGGCGCCGGTTGAACGCCAGCTTGTCGCTTACCTGATCGTGCACCAGGTCATGCCATTCACGTGGCAAGGTATTGGGAGACGCACCATCGATGGTCAAGTAGTCATTGTTCGATGGTTCACTTGACAGTGATTCGACAAGACGGAGCAGTACGTCTGCAGCGGCCGTTCCTTGCAACGGCAATGTTTCAACCAAACGCAGCAGTGCACTGCGCAGCGGAACAAACACGGCACGGGCAAAGGGACGCCAGTTCTGCCTCTCATGATGCAGGTGTTCTTCGCAGCTTTTCACTAGTACCGCGTGGCCTCCTTGTGCCGCAAACACGGACTCCACTCGAGTCACCTTTTGTACGGGGTCTGCGTCCAACCCGTGCACGAGCAGCGAATCATGAAACGCGCGGATCAGGACATCGGTTTTGTTGCGCCGGTTCTGGTACCACTCAGCCAGACGTTGCTCACTTTTCCACTCAACTTTGCGGGTGAGTCGCAGCAGCATTTGCGTCAGTTCGTCCAGGACCTGGCCGCGCGCATCGTGAATCACTGCCATCAGCAGCGTGTGGCGCCGTGGGGTGATGTAGTCCCGTAACTCAAGTGCGTTGAGCCGCCTAGCCTCGTTGGCCCATTGCAGTATCTTTGCATCGGCGATCGACTGAAGTGCGGTCGTTGGATTTGGAAGTCCTTGAAGCCACTGGTAGCGATCAATCAGCGCATTGAGATTCTTTCGTGAGGCACGCCCTGGTGGCGCGCACAAATTGGCAAAGGGCGATTTCTGAGTTTGCGAATCAACGACCAACAGTGTTTCCAATACAGCTTGTTGCGCCGGACTGAGGCGACCACACACTTCGGTCCATTGGGCGGCGTTAATTTTGCTGTGCGCGGTACCGGCTAGTCGACGTAACGTAGCGAGAGGCGGCAATTCGAAGTCATGCCGAATGAGTGCATCAATCGCCGAATTAATAATGTCAGCGGGGTCGGTGCGCGCTTGGGCCGTCCTTTGCATTGAGGCGTGTGTCAGTGCGCGTGCCTCAGTGCCCCACGAAACCACTTCAAGGCGTTTGAGAATGGCCTGGCGATGTCGATACAGCGTTCGGTCAGGAAAAATCAGGTTTGATCCAGGCCCCACGCCCATACGACGGGCCATGTACTCAATAGCCACAAGCGGGACATTTGCAACAGATAGAAAACGCCCAATGGTTTGGAAAATTTTCAGCTGTACCAACAATGCCACCTGAGACTCGACTGTTCGCGTCACGGTTGGTGCCCACTTTCGCTCATCAAAGCTGGGACTGAAGAGTTGCTGCAAATCGCCTGGGGTCAGCGGATCAGGTAGCTCTGGATAAATTACGCGCGCGGTGGTGGGTGTCATACGGTGCTCTAAATGTTAGGACCGTGAACCATAACAAGGCCAACCAGAATCGTGGCCAATCCTTAAACATGAAATTATTGGTGAGTGGCCGAATTTGCACGAATCTTACCGGCGGGCCATGTACGTCTGATCGACCAGTCGATTCGGATAAAACCCTTTCAGAGACGCAATGTTGCAGGATTCCTGCGCTGCCGTCACCGGGTCCAGATCAGACACCGGTATCGCCTT